>JAAZGM010000354.1 GCA_012511245.1 Methanomicrobiales archaeon
CACCTCGCCGCCGCGTTTGAGCTGCTCGAGGGTGTGCTCGACCTTGTCGCGAGAGAACCCCTGCTGCACCAGGATCTCGATCACCTCGTCGACCTTCGCCTGGCCGCCGGAATCGCCCGAGACGTTTCGGATCGTCTCCTTCACCGACCGGATGATGTCGCGCTGCGACTTCGTGACCCCGGTCACGAGTTTGTCGATATCGAAGCTCCCGCTCTCTGCGTCATAGGCGACCTGCCGGAGACAGACATCCACGATCTTCAGGATCCGGTCGGTATCTTCCGTATCGACGGTGTTCGAAAGCCGCATCCGTGCGCTCGCCTCCGCAAGCCGGACCAGCGCCTCGAGCTGCCGGGCGGTGACCGGGACGGGCTTGTTTCCGCTCGCGAGGTTTCGGAGGCGCATATAGTAAGCGATCATCGCTTCCTTCGCCCCGTCGGAGAGGATGGGGAAGCATGTTCGTTTTGCGTAGGCGATGTACTTCCGGAGAAGCGTCGGATCGATGTCGGGGATGACCGGCGCAAGCGCCCGCTCGATGTACTTGTCGTCGACGTCGGGGAGCGGTTCGTAGGCGTGCTGTTTGATCAGCTCACCCACAGCGTGGGTCTTGATGATGTGATTGGCGATCGCCCCATCGCGTTCAACCTCCGGCTGGTCGGTCATCACGAATATGAGGTCGAACCGGGAGAGGAGCGAGGGGGGCATGTTGATCTGTTCACCGATCGGGACGAACTGATCGAACCGCCCGAGTTTCGGGTTCGCCGCGCCGAGGAGAGCGCACCGGGACTTCAGGGTCGCGGTGATGCCGGCTTTGGCGACCGAGATCGAGTTGCCGCACCAGACCGGGATGCCGTTACGCCGGACATAGAGGATGTGGTTCGGGACTTCAAGGCAGTAGATCGTGCCCTTATACGACCTCTTCTCGATATGCCGCTTCCCGTTTGAATTGATGTTCGGCTCGTTCTGACCGTCGCGGATGAACGTCACCTGGAAGATGTCGTGGGTCGTCGTCGAGGCTCCGTCCCCGGGGTTTGCGATGATCGTCCCGGCCTCCCGCATGAGATGAACGTTCCCGGACCACCCCTTCTTCAGCAGAAGTTCGGTGACGTCGTCGGCCAATCTCTTCGAAGAGGTCGTGTATATCGAGACCCCGGTCGTTTTGTTGACGTAGCCATCCCCGAGCATGAGCGCGTCGAGGATTATCCCGATCTGCTCGGGAGAGAGGCTTTTCCCGTAGTCGGGGACGTGCTTCTCGTGGCATTTCCCGAACGGCGCGAGGTGTTCGGCGAGCTGTTTTGCATTGATCGAGAAGTTCTTGCCGTCGTAGGAGAACCGGAACGGCAGCCGTTCAAGACACTCCCGGATCTTCTCGGCCGACTCCGGGTTCTTCTGCGATATGATTGTGCGGTAGGGCACCCCGGTCTTAGAGTGCCGCTGAACCGACCCCTCGGAGAGGAAGTAACCCAGGAACTCAAGCCAGTCGTTCATCCCGACGGTGACGGGCTCGGTGAGTTTTCCTTCGGCGTTCTGGTTCGCGAACTTGACGACGGGCGGGATCTCGTAAGTCTCCTGCCGCTCCCCCGTCCATACGGCGTTCCTCTTGAACCGCATCCTCTTGTGGATAGGGATCTCGTCCATGCGGACGAGCCGGAACCCCTCCCACTCGTCGGCGCGCCGGTTCAGGTTGACGTACATCCGGTGGTTCGGGGTGACCGCGAGGTCGACCTGCCGGGATCTGACGTAGTACATCTCCCCATCGTACTCCGTTGCCACGAAATTGGACGGGGCTGCGTACTCGAGCCTGCCCTCAGAGGAGAGGGTCGCGACGCGGTCGTCAGCGGTGACATCGCAGAAGAACTTCCACCCGCTCTCCGTGAGGACCTCGGTCTCGTCGTCGTAACACTGCTGCTCCATCGCCTCGTGCAGCGCGCTCCGGTCCTCCTTTGCCATCTTGTCCATCTCATCGACGGCGGCGATCCCCATATCCGCAAGGACCAGCGCACCGGCCTCGAGCGTCCAGCGGCCGTCACCGAACTCGTCCTTGACCGCTGTCGCCGTCAGACCGGCGGACGTCGACGACTTGCCGCTCGTGTAGATCCCGCGGGGCGAGAGTTTCACGACGTAGCGCAGTATCTGACTCTTTGCAATACCCGGGTCACCGACCAGCAGGACGTGGACATCACCGCGGAGGCGGGAACCGTCCGGCATATCCTTCGCGATGCCGCCGAAGAGCTGGAGTGCGATCGCCTCCTTCACGTCGTCGGTTCCATAGATCGTCGGCGCGATCGACCGGGCGATCTTCTTGTAGACCATCGGGTCGCGGGCGAGCGCCATGATCTTCGCCTCGTCCTCCTCGGTGATCGAGACCTCCTCGAACTCCTTCTCGGCGATCTCGATGGAGTTGCACTCGAGGTAGATGTCAAAGAGCGTGCTCTTCTGGCCATAGTTGACTCTCTGCACCGACCTGAGGATACCGTTTGCTACCACCCGGTCGCCCGGCGAGACCAGCCCGGTCAGGTCGTCGGTGGCGTCGATATCGAGTGTCTGGGGCTGTTCGCCGCCCCGGAGGCCCTCGGGCGACTCCTGGATCCGGAGTTTCTGGGCATCGACGAATCGGCATCGGTTCATGACGAGATCGAGACGGGTCTTTCGCTCGCAGTTTGGGCAGAAATCGGGTTCGTCGAACCGCCCGTAGCCCTGTGGGATCGGATCGGTGTTTTTATCGCAGGTGCGGCACCGGAAGACCGCACTGACGATCCTGGGACGGACCTCGGTGGTCTTTCTGAGGATTCCCTCGATACTGACGAACGTATTGATCTGGTCAGCCCGGATGTCGCGGACGTTCGTCTTCTGCGGCAGGTTCGTGAACCGGATGTTGATGATATCCGGATCCTGACCGTCTTTGAGTTTGAGGAGTTTGTTCTGGACGATCGCATCTTTGATATCCCCGATGACCTTCCCCGGACTCCTCAGGAGCTCGAATGCTAACCGATTGTTCAGGATCTTGCGGTAATCGATGATGAGCGAGTGGTTGTGGGGATATTCGCGGGAGAGCTCGGCGAGCTCACGTTTGTACTGTTTCTTCAGAAACTTTGTCCACTCACCGACGTTATCGGTGACTTCGACGGTTATCTCTTCGGTCAAGACAGAATCCTCAGCGGTGCTGCTCAGCGGCGAGGACGAACCGTGCGAGGAGCGCCTCCATCTGGATATCGCTGTTCGCTCCTTCCGAGAGGCGGAAATCGGTCTCGCCGAGGGCGTCGATCAGCTTCACTTTGAGCGTCCGGTCGATATCGCGCTGGACCAGCGCCCGGTAGCACTGGTTGATCAACTCGTTCGGGGCGATGCCCCTCCCACGGGTCAGCTCGATGAGCGCCTGCTCTGCACCGGTGAACTCCCCTGTTATCGCGAGATCGAGGAGTTCGTCGATCTCTTCGGGGCGGGCGGTCGAGGTCGTCTCGTAGATCGTCTTCTCATCGATATCTGTCCGGAGGATCGCGGCGCCCTGCAGGGCGTTGATCGCCTTCCTCATATCCCCCGAAGCGACGTAGACGATGGCGTTGAGTGCACCTTCCGTCACCGTGAGGCCTTCGACCGCAGCGATCCTCTTCGTCTCTTCGATGACCGCCTCCGCATCAAGCGGCCTGAACCGGTAGATGGCGCACCGGCTCTGGATGGGGTCGATGATCTTCGAGGAGTAGTTGCATGAGAGGATGAACCGGCAGGTTCGGGCGTAGGTCTCCATCGTCCGCCGGAGGGCCGCCTGCGCATCCGTCGTGAGTGCATCCGCCTCATCGAGGAAGAGGATCTTGAACTTCGCGCCGGCAAGTGGCGACGTCCGGGCGAACTCCTTGATCTGGTTCCGAACGACGTCGATGCCCCGCTCGTCGGAGGCGTTCATCTCCCGGAAGTTCATCTGCCAGGAGTCGCCGAAGAACTCCCGGGCGAGTGCCACGGCAGCGGTAGTCTTCCCTATCCCCGCACTGCCCGTAAAGAGGAGGTGCGGCAGACTGCTGGCCTTCACGTAGGACTGGAGGCGCACCACGATATCCTTCTGCCCGACCATCTCATCGAGTCGTTTGGGCCGATACTTCTCTATCCAGATGGTGTGGTTGCCGTCCATTTGCATAGGTGTTGGTGTTCGTTCATCGTAAAAGGATCGTCATCCGTTCCGGTGATCCTTTTTAGAGGGTTGGGGGCAAACAGATAGGTACTGAAATGCTATGGAACTACCGGGGGTTCGCGTGGAAAATTGGTAGGTCTTCCCGCGCCGGTATATTTTCACCCTCTTCCTTGAATGGACGGATGTATGGAGCCTGCAGAGCGGGTATTTGCACGGGACTTCTCCGCCGCGCGGCATACGGCGGATGCCGGTGACAGCCGGGGAAGCCCATATGTGGTGACGCCCGGCGCCGCCTGGTGCCGCCGTCTCTTCATCGTCGGTGCCCTTACTGAACGAAGAGGGAGCGGTGACGTCATGCAGGCCCGGCTTGCCGATCCGACCGGCGCGTTCCTGGTCTCAGTCGACTGGCAGAGCCCGGACGCGGTCGAGACGCTTGGCTACATCGAACCACCTGCGTTCGTCGCCGTCACCGGGCGGGCGGTGCTGGTTGGAACCAGGATCGCGACGGTGGAGGCCGAGGCGCTCTCGGTGGTGACCCGCACCGCCCGCGACCTCTGGGTGCTCTCGACCGCCTCCACGACGCTTGAGAGGCTTGATGCGCTCCGGGATGGCAGGGGTGAACGAGCCGCGGCCGCCCGCCGCCTCTACGGGACCACGGATGAGGATATCTCCGGGATGGCCGCGATGGTGCGCACGGCGCTTGCAACCGTCCGTCCGGATATCGCCGTCGGCGAGATCGTGCCCCTCATCGCCCGCGACCTCCTCCTCGATGCTCTCGAAGGAGAGGGCGGTGCCCGGGGCATCGGGCTCGAGGATGCCGTCGCCGCCGGGGTGCGCTCGGGCCTCTCCCCCCGAGAAGCACGTGCCGCGCTCGAAGAACTCCTCGCCGATGGGGAGTGTTACCAGCCCGCATCGGGCATGATAAAACTGATCTGAGACATAATGCGCCTTCATTTCATCGAGAACGGCCCTGCTCTCCTGGTCGAGAGCGACCGGCGGGTGCTGGTCGTCGCTGACCTGCACATGGGCATCGAATCTGGCCTCGAACGTCACGGTGTCCATATCGCGAGCCGGAGTGCCGCCCGGACCGACCGGGTGATCGCCTGCATCGAGGAGACAGAGCCCGACCTCCTCCTCCTCCTCGGGGACGTCAAACATAACGTTCCGGTGACGAGCAGGCAGGAGTACCTGGAACTCCCCGGCGTCCTTGAGTCATTTCGGGAGCGGGTGCCGATCGCCGTCGCCCCGGGTAACCACGACGGGGGCATCGGGCGGTTCCTTGAGTCCGGCGAACTCCTGCCCGCCGACGGTGCGCTCATCGACGGTGTCGGCTACCTCCACGGCCACACCCATCCCGCCGCCGAACTTCCCGGCCACCTCATCGTCATCGGCCACCACCACCCGGTCGTCTCGCTCATCGACTCCGTCGGGTGCGCCGCGCGGGCCCGGCCGGCTTACCTCTACTCGGCGGCCGATGAGCGCACCCGCCTCCTCTTCGTCCCGGCCTTCAACGAGTTCGCGGGCGGGATCGACGTCGGGAGATTGCGAAAAAGCGGACTTGGGCCCCTCTCCCGGAGTATAGACGAAAAGACCGCGGAGGTGTATCTCGCAGATGGCACGTACGTCGGCTCCCCGGCCACGCTCTGCCCCGCAGACGACCGCTGATCTCCTCGACCCGCGGGTGCGGGAGGTCGTCCGAAAGCGCGGGTTCACCGAGCTCTCGGAGGCGCAGGAGCAGGCCATCCCGCGGCTCCTCGCGGGAGAGAACCTCGTCCTGGTAGCGCCGACCGGTACGGGGAAGACCGAGAGCGCGATGCTCCCGGTCTTCGACCGGCTCCTCGAGACCACCGGCGCAGGGTTCAAGGCGCTCTACATCACGCCCCTCCGCTCCCTGAATCGGGATATCCTCGCGCGGATGGAGTGGTGGTGCCGGGAGCTCGGCCTCTCGGTCGGCGTCCGGCACGGGGATACGCCGCAGAACGAGCGGCGCAAACAGGCACTGAACGCCCCCGATCTCCTCATCACCACGCCAGAGTCGCTCCAGGCGCTCTTCATGGGAAAGCGCCTTCGGGAGCACTTGAAAAACGTCCGATACGTCATCATCGACGAGATCCACGAACTCGCCGACAGCAAACGGGGAGCGCAGCTCGCGGTGGCGATCGAGCGCCTGGCCGAATACGCGGGAGAGTTCCAGCGGATCGGCCTCTCGGCGACCGTCGGGAACCCCGACGATATCGGTCGGTTCCTCTGCGGGGCCCGGACGTTCTCGCTCGTCGAGGTCCCGGTCGCGAGCAGCCTTGAGATCGGTGTCCGGTTTGCCGGAGAGGACTTCAGCACCCAGGCGCGCGCTGTCGGGAAGTGTCTGGACACCCCCGGTTCCACCCTCGTCTTCGTCAATACCCGGGTGACCGCCGAGGCGCTCGGTCACCACCTCTACTCCCGCGGGGACGTCGAGGTCCACCACGGTTCGCTCTCACGGGACGTCAGGGTCGATGCCGAGGAACGGTTCAGGAAGGGCGAGATCCGGACGTTGATCGCCACATCCTCGATGGAACTCGGTATTGATATCGGGCATATCGAGCACGTCGTCCAGTTCGGCTCCCCCCGGCAGGTCTCACGCCTGGTGCAGCGGGTCGGCCGGGCCGGCCACCGCCTCGACGCTATCTCGCGCGGAACCGTCCTTGCGACGGGGTTCGACGACCTCCTGGAGTCGCTCGTGATCGCACGAAGGGCGAAGGGGAACGAGTGCGAGCGGATCGTCCCGCCTGCCGGCGCCGCCGACGTCCTCGCGAACCAGGTTGCGGCGATCGCGGTTGAGTACGGGGAGATCGAGATCTCCCGTGTCCGGGCCATGATCGAGAGGTCGAACATCTTTGCGGGGCACGGGCCGCTCCTCGACGACGTCTGCCGCCAGATGGCGGAACACCGGCTGATCCGTATCGATGGCACCCGGATCGTCCGGACAGGCCGGGCCCGCCGCTACCTCATCGAGAACCTCTCGATGATCCACGACGAGCGGAAGATGGAGATCTTCGATATCGTCTCGCGCCGCATCGTCGGGACGCTCGACGAGTCGTTCGTCCTCGGGTGGATGCATACCGGCGCGGTCTTCATCACGAAGGGCCAGCTCTGGCGGGTGCTCGAGATCGAGGGAGCGAGGATCACCGTCGAGCCGGCGACCCGGGTGAAAGGTGAGGTTCCATCGTGGGAGGGCGAGCAGATCCCGGTGCCGTTCGCCGTCGCCCGGGAGGTCGGAGCGCTCCGGAGGACACGGGCGTTTTCCCGCTACGCCAATATCCCGGCGGTGATCGCCTACGCGGAGCGGTTCATCTCCCGGATGGACGAAGGAAACTATCCGGTTCCCTCGGACACCCTCATCACCCTCGAGAACTCAGATGACGGCGTGGTCTGCAACGTCTGCGGTGGGCACAAAGCGAACGAGGCACTTGCGCGGGCGCTCTCGGTCCTCCTCTCCGCCCGCTACGGGACGAGTGTCGGGATCGAGGTCGGGGCCTACCGGTTCCTCCTGCGCCTGCCCTCCCACGTCCGGGCACTGGAGGTGCAGGAGACCCTCGCTGCGCTCGAACCCGACCACCTCCCCGGGATCCTGAAACTCGCCCTGAAACGGACGGCGCTCTTCAAGTGGAAACTCGTGCAGATCGCAAAGAAGTTCGGCGCCATCGACGCGGATGCCGACTACGAGCGGTTCAGCATCCACCGGCTCATCGACTTCTTCGACGGCACGGTCATCGCAACCGAGGCTTACCGCGAACTCTTCAGCACCTCCATGGATGTGGGTGCGGCGCAGGAGATCCTCTCCTCAGTCCGCGGCGGCCGGGTTGCCGTCACCTCCGGGCGGTTAAGCCCGCTCGGGAGCGAGGGGCTCTCGTCCTCACGGGACATGATCCCGCCGCCGATGGTCGACCAGGCCGTCATCGGGACACTGATGCGCCGCCTTGAGAAGGAGGACGTCGTCCTCTTCTGCATGCACTGCCGAAAGTGGAAGAGCCGGACAGCTGTCGAACGTGTCCCCGATAAACCACAGTGCCCTCTCTGCAGCGCCCGCCTCATCGCGGCGTTGAAACCCTGGGACGAGGACCTCATCCCGGCGGTGAAGAAGAAGAACAAGTCGGAGGAGGAGCGGGCGATCGAGGTCAGGTTCCTCCGGAACGCAAATATCGTTCTATCGAGCGGAAAGAAGGCAGTGACCGCCCTTGCGGCGAAAGGTGTCGGGCCGGAGGCGGCATCGAGGATCCTCGCGACCCTGACCGAGGGGGACGCCTTCTACCGGGAGATACTCAAGGCCGAGCGCAATTACGTGAAGACGCACCGGTACTGGTAGTTGTGCGGGCACAGCCGGTGTCGGCGGATCGGAGAGACCGTGTACCCTGCAAAAAAGACAGGGGAGGGGGGCATACCCTCACGAAAGCCGCGCATATCGATCTACGGCGCCTTGAAGAAGGGCGCTCCAGGATAGTGGTATGTCCGGAATGCGAGTTTTCCTGGATACCGTCACCAAAAAGACCCATCTCAGGCCGGGATACCCATCAGCACACGTGTGCAGGTTTTCCCGATACCCGGAACCTTGACCCGAAAAAAATAGTATGCGCCCTTCCCCGACCGGGAAGAGTGCAACCAGACCCGTCTCACATTATGGTTTCGAGCCGCTGCTCCAGGAAATCGAGTCCTCTCTTGATATCCTCGATGTTCTTCCCGCCGGTCAGGATGATCTTACCCGAGCTGAAGAGAAGGGCGACGATCTTCGGGTCCTCAATGCGGTAGACGAGTCCGGGGAACTGTTCGGGTTCATACTCGATATTCTCAAGGTTGAGGGTGATGACCACCTTGTTCAGGTTGATGTACCTGCCCATGTCATACGAGCAGACCATGTTCGTGATCGCAACCTGCGGCACATCGTAGGTCTCGACCCCCGCATCCCGCAGCGACTGCATGATGATCTCCAGGCCCGGGCGCAGGTCAGACTTCTTCCTGATACCGGTGAGCACCACTTTTCCTGAGGAGAATATCAGGGATGCGATCTTAGGGTTCTCGATGCGATAGACCGCCCCGGGGAACCTCTTGGTATTCAGTTCGCAGTTTTTTATTTTATTAGATACATTTTCAAGGTCGATCGCGTCGGCGATCACTCCTGAAGCAACGATGTTCTCAATTTTCAGTGACTCGTATCCCTTCTCAGCCATTGATATGAGTATCGTTTTTTGAACCATAATACTAATGGGTAATCTTTATGCCCATTCTCGATATGATGTTCATTTCAACTTCGTGAATGCTTTAAACCATAAACGCGCAACTTTTACGGGACCGCGTTATGGCAGATGAAGAGCAAAATCCATCATCCTACGAGGACTTATGCGCCAATTTCACGATCGATGTTCCCGAATACTATAACTTCGGCTTCGATGTGATCGACGCATGGGCAAAGAAGGACCGGAATAAACTGGCGATGATCTGGGTTGACCAGAAGGGAAACGAGAGGAAATACACCTTCTTTGACCTCATGCGCCTCTCGAATCAGGCCGTCAACATCTGCCTGAAGTACGGTATCAAGAAGGGCGACCGCGTCATGCTGATGCTCCCCCGGACGCCTGAATGGTGGATCTTCACCATCGCCCTGATCAAACTCGGCGCGGTCTACTGTCCCGCGACGACGATGCTGACCCCGAAAGACCTGAAGTATCGCGTCCAGGCGGCTGGCATCAAGATGATCATCACCATGGCGGAACACGCCGATAAGGTCGAGGAGATCCGGGAAGACTGCCCCACGCTTGCAGCCCGGCTCATGATCGACGGTGTGCGGGACGAGTGGATCAGTTATCCCGTCGAGCTCGACTACCCCGCGCCCTGCTCGCACAAACTGGTGAACCTCCCCGGCATGCACCGGACGAAGGCGACCGACCCGCTCCTGATCTTCTTCACCTCCGGCACCACCGGCGAGCCGAAGATGGTGATCCACAACCACGCCTATCCGCTCGGCCACCTCGTCACCGCGCAGTTGTGGCACGACCTGCGCCCGAATGACCTGCACCTCACGATCTCCGATACCGGGTGGGGTAAGAGCGCGTGGGGAAAACTCTACGGTCAGTGGATCATCGGCGCCTGTATCTTCGTCTATGACATCCGCGGCCGGTTCCATGCCACCGAGATCCTGCCGCTGCTGGAAAAATACGGGGTGACCACGTTCTGCTGCCCCCCAACCATCTACCGGATGCTGATCCTCGCCGACCTCGGCAAGTTCGATCTCACCGACCTGCGGCACTGCTGCAGTGCCGGTGAAGCCATCAACCCTGAGGTGATCCGGGCATGGGAGGAGGGAACCGGGAGGACGATCTACGAAGGATACGGCCAGACCGAGACGGTGCTCTGTATCGGGACACTTCCGGGCATGAAGACCAAACCCGGTTCGATGGGGAGACCGATGCCGGGCTGGCATATCGAGCTCCTCGACGACGACGGCAACCCGGTGGACGTCGGGGAGGAGGGGCGGATCGCGATCAAGGTCGATCCCCGGCCTGTCGGGCTCTTCTCCGGCTACCTGAACAACAGCGAGGAGAACCGCAAGGTCTTCTCGAACGGTTTCTACTTCACCGGCGACAAGGCCTATATGGACGAGGACGGTTACTTCTGGTTCATCGGGCGCGACGATGATGTCATCAAGTCGTCCGGCTACCGGATTGGGCCGTTCGAGGTCGAGAGCGCCATCATGGAGCACCCGGCTGTCCAGGAGGCGGCGGTCGTCGGGTCGCCCGATGTGCTCCGCGGATTGGTTGTCAAGGCCTTCGTCGTCCTGAAGCCTGGAAACCGGCCTACAGAGTCTCTGGTCAAAGATATCCAGAGACAGGTCAAGCGGGTGACGGCGCCTTACAAGTATCCCCGCCTGGTCGAATTTGTGGAGTCGCTCCCGAAGACCATCTCCGGTAAGATCAAGCGGCACGAGCTGCGTGAACTGGAGATGAAACGGTTTACAGAGAACAACTCCCGGCCTTCTTCCAACATCGAAGAGGGCGGGGAGTGATTACATTTATTTTGTTTGAGGTACAACACTTGTAGGCGCGAATATCGCCGCACGTTTGCGCGAGGGTTGCCAAGCCAGGTCAAAGGCGATAGGTTCAGGGCCTATTCTCGTAGGAGTTCGCCGGTTCGAATCCGGCCCCTCGCATACGCTCTTCTATGACCGATGTCAGTTCAGGGCATCATCTTCATCTGTTGCCAGAGAATGAGGAGATCCCGGCTTCCCGTAGTATCCGCTGAGTGCTTCCCGGGCCACCAAAAAAGGGGTGGATTTATTTGATCCTGCCGAACTCCTGGCCCACTTCCGCGGCGGACCGGAAGGTCTGATCCCCGAACATCTCAAGGACCTGGATGACCGCATCCGGGGCGTTGTTCTTCCGGGCGTGATCGAGTAACTCCTGCTTTCCAGCCGGATAATCCATGCCTCCCGGGTATTTCTGGAATGCGGATGCACTCAGCTCTTCGACGGATGCCGCCTGAGCTGCAGAGGCCTGCCCGCCCCTGACCGAAGGTCTCTCTTCTGCCATAGTTCTCACCATCTCTTTTTATTTTGCGGCACCCCGCATGACGGGATACACACGGCCACATAACGCCCGTAGAATAAAAATATTATTGCGTTTTAAGGCAGAAATACGTCCAATCCTGTGTGGAAACAATCCGGATTTGGAATGACAGCACCTGCCTGGAGCAGGAGATCTCGGGTAGATCGCTCATCCGGCAATAACAGTGCCATCTCACCTGCTCTGCTGCAAGAAGCTGGCACACAGAGCATGATGGCGGCAGGCAGGGTTCTCCTGAACCCACCCTTCTAAAAAATAGTATTTAGAGTTCCGAACATTAAAAGAACGTTCTAGTACCGGTGGAAGTCGTTCCGCGGTCTCGGAGGCCGTGCCTCATCGATCTTTAATGTGCGACCTACAAATACAGTGTCATTCAGGGCTTCCTTTGCTGCTTCAGCCTCTTCAGGGCTGCCCATCTCAACGAATCCAAAGCCTTTGCGTTCGATGACTCTGACGTCGGTTACCGTCCCGTACTGGCTGAATAATTCTTTCAACTGTTCTTCATTTACCGAATAGGTGAGGTTGCCGACGTACAGCTTGTTGCTTTCCATTCAAAGATCCTCTTCACACATATACACTCAAACCTTAATTATCCTTTGGAGAGAAAACCGGGAAATGGTTCTGGGGCGGTTCTCCCGGTGCGGAGTCGCATCTCATCCTTTTCGGCGTCTAAAAGCCTGCTCTGTGACAGAACATTCTTGAAACGGATGGTCATCTGCCCTGCGCGGGTCCGGGTCAACGCGGTTCCTCTTGGGGGGATAGATACTTTAATAGCGACCCGGGTCATTGATATACACTCCCAGGAAAAATATCTGGCAGAACATCCTGCCGCCAATTATGGAGTTGATTAACTGACAAATACACGAGGAACACAGAACAAAGAAGGCGAAGAGATCATACGCGTACGGTTACCAAAGAAGAGGAACCGTGAGATCTTCGCCCGTGCCGACCTGATGCTCGGGGCAAACCATATCCGTGTCCGTTGCGAGGATGGTGTCACGCGCACGGGAAGGATCAAAGGCAAGATTAAGAAGCGGCTCTGGATACGTGAAGGTGACCTCCTGATCGTCGTCCCCTGGAGTTTCCAGGATGAGAAGTGCGATATCGTCTACCGGTACATCAAACCCCAGGTAGACTGGCTCAAGAAGCACAACTATCTCAGCCAGTAACTTCTGCATTTTGCACGCGCGCCGGGGTTGAGGTGGTATTGCCTGTCTCCGGCAGGGCTCTGTATTATGCAGGGCAGGTTCAATCTGAATTTTGTTCACTTCGGGCACTGGCAGCAGGGGCGCTCATGGTACCAGTAGTCCATTGATACGACACGCAGCACCGGGCACTGCAACAACATCGACGGTAGAATACAATCACCCCGGCACCGGACTTCGATAGTCCGGCGCCTTGAGGCATGCCTCAAACACAGTGCCGGTATACAGGATGATGTTTTGCCTGATATATCTGGATTTATCCCCCTGGAATGCGCTGATTGACGAACATCCATCCTTTTTATGAGGGGACGCCTGGCGGAGGGTTCAACAGAGATCATTCTCCCCGGGGAGCGTTCTTGTACAGATGCCTCGTTATTAAGCGCACTATCTCCTGATGATGGGCACCATACCACGATCCCATCAACCTCCGGCACGGAACGGTATAACAAGCCCCGGCTCTTCAGGATACGGTGCTGCCAGATATCGGATTGGTGACATGCCGCGCACCCTGTGCGGTCCGGCACCAGCAGGAGATATGACCTCGCGTGGCATCACGCTAGAGAGGTAGAGACACCCAGTACCGGCGGGGAGCGATGATCCGATCACTCCGCCCTTTTAACAGGTATCGGGGCCGGCGGCACCAGAGGTGCACAGAAGAGTATAGCACAGGTTGCGCTGGCAGAAGTATCCCATGAGAAAGGCGTGATACCTGGATAGATTGAAGGGGGAGAAATCCCCCCTCACGAGCGTATTCACAGGGAGAAAGGATCGCCGGTTTCCCTGTCCTTCACCTGCGGCTCCCAGTTCAGCGGCCACCGGGTTGTTTTCTCTCCTGTCGGTATTGCACCGTTGTATGTCGCCTCCGTAGCCTGCAAGAGGGCCGGGTAGTATCGTATGACATACTCTTTCACCATCCGGCGAGCCGAAAACCGGGGGCCGTTGCTCTTGATCGACTCCTTCATCATCTTCACCCAGCCATGGGGGATATCGTCAATAGAGCGGTTGTAGTAGAGTGGGATGACCTCTTTTTCGAGGAGGTTGTAGATCGCCGTAGCGTCGGCGGCATCCCGCCCAGATCCAGCACCCGCCTCGCTCCCGAACGCCCAGCCGTTTTTGCCGTTGTACCCCTCGGTCCACCACCCATCCAGGATGGAGAGGTTCACTACCCCGTTAAGTGATGCCTTCATGCCGCTCGTCCCGCTCGCCTCCATCGGGGGCAGGGGATTGTTCAGCCAGACATCAACGCCGTGAACCAGATACTGGGCCACCTTCTCGCTGTAGTCCTCGACGAACGTGATCCGCCCACCGAACTCAGGCTGCTGTGCGTAGCGATAGATCTGCTGGAGCACCCGTTTTCCTTCGTTGTCCGCCGGATGGGCTTTCCCGGCGAAGATGATCTGGACCGGATACCACCGATTGTTCAGGATGCGCTTCAACCGTTCCAGGTCCTCAAAGATGAGGTGGGCACGCTTATAAGTCGAGAAACGCCGGGCAAACCCGATCGTCAGGGTAGAGGGGTTGAGGTACGCCCCCCCGACCGCCGGGTGCGGTGTTCCCTGCCGGTGCTGGTCTGCCCACCTAGATCTCTCCTGTTCGTGGATACGGTTGAAAAGTTTTGCTTTCAACCAGGTGTGGAGATACCAGAGTTCGGCATCTGGTATCTCATCGATGAGTTCCCATATCGTAAGATCGTCGTGTTCTGTGAGCCAGTTCGGGCAGGTCGGCCCGATGTACCGGTCATAAAGATCCCGCATCCGGTGATTCAGCCAGGTCGGGACATGGACGCCATTTGTGATATGGTCGATGGGTATGGTTGCCTCAGGCGTCCCTGGCCAGAGGCATCTCCACATCTGGCGGGTGACGCTCCCATGAGTCCGTGAGACACCGTTGTGATGCTGCGATGTGCGCAGGGCGAACGCTGTCATGTTAAAGCCCGAGTTTGCGAGCTGCGGGTGGATGCCGAGTTGCAAGAACTCATTCCAGTCGATGCCGAGCGCCGGGTAGTAAGCCTTGAAGTAGCGCTCGATGAGATCGGTGGGGAAGACATCGTGCCCGGCGGGGACGGGTGTATGCGAGGTGAAGACAGACGTTGACCGGACCTGCTCGAGTGCTTCCTCAAACTCCATCCCTCGCGCGACCCGTTCCCGGATCCGTTCGAGCGATGCGAATGCAGGGTGCCCTTCATTCAGGTGCACCGCTGCATACTCGATGCCGAGCGCGTGAAGCACTTTCCGCCCGCCGATACCGAGGACGATCTCCTGACGGAGGCGCTGCTCCAGGTCTCCTGTGTAGAGCCGGGATGATATCCCCCGGTTCTGTGGATCGTTGCAGGGAATATCCGTATCCAGGAGATAGAGTGGTATCCTGCCGACATCGACTTTCCAGACAGCGACATAGATAGGCGGGTCGATGTGCGGGACCTGGACGATCAGATCTTCGCCGGTCGGACTCAGCACCCGGGTGATGGGCGCCATATCGTGGTCGAGTGGTTCGGTGATATCCTCCTGCCACCCGTCGGGGTTGATCTGTTGGTGCAGATACCCCTGTGAGTAGACGAATCCTATGGCAACCATCGGAAGACCGAGATCACTTGACTCTTTCAGATGGTCACCGGCGAGGAATCCAAGCCCGCCCGCATATATGGGGAGCGAGTGGTGAAGTCCGTACTCCGCTGAGAAGTAGGCGACGGTGAGCGAGCTATCGCCCGGGTACTGTTCAGAAAACCAGGTTCCGGCAGCGTTCAGATACTTCTTGAATCGGCGCATGACGATGTCGTAACGGCGGAGATACGCGGGATTTTCTGCCGCCAGTTTCAGGAACTGGATCGGTATCTCGCGGAGCATTCGAACCGGGTTGTGGACACTCTCCTTCCACGCCTGCGGGCTCACCTGCTTGAAGAGAGCCCGGACTTCCGGGTTCCAGCTCCACCAGAGGTTGTACGCGAGGTCAACAAGTCCGGAGATCCGCTCTGGAACGTGAGCATACTGGTTGCGTAGGGATTCCTCCATAAAATCTGCCCCTCTTGATTAGTATACGGTCCGTATTTATTATTATATATGCCTACGGATTTTTGTTCTCATCTGATAAAATGGAAAATATCACAAAATTCGTTGATTTTATCGGTGCAAGATATCAGAGAAGCAGATCAGGAGTACGGTATGCTGTAAGCCCGGGCGGCAGCCGAAGTGTAATCGGGCATGTCCACCGGGGCACGGGGGCTGCTCAAAAAGCTTTTACCGGAAGACCTGCGCGACGACGACGTGCGGTATTTGTGTCAGTGCCCCGCCGTCACTTCCTCCCATAGATCCCGGTGATCTCAGAAAACTCCTGCAGGGCCTGTTCGGTCATCTGTTCGGGCAGGAGGCGCCACTCCCAGTTTTTGTCCGTCGTCCCGGGCCGGTTCATCCGCGTCTCCTCACCGAGGCCGAGGATGTCCTGCATCGGTATGATCACGGTCTCGGCGGGGGAGATCATCGCAAGACGCATGAGGATCCGATGGATATGGTCGGCGCCGACCGGCCCCCCGATATAACGGAATATGAGGCTCTTCTGCTCGTCGGAGATCTCGTGCTCGAACCATCCCCTGACCGTGTTGTTGTCATGTGTTCCGGTATAGGCGACACAATCGTTTGTGATGTTATGGGGCGCATGAGGGTTCCGTGCGACGTCGCCTGAGAACCCGAACGTCAGGATCTTCATCCCCGGAAACCTGAAGTACGTCATCATCTCATGAACGTCGGGGGTGATGTAACCGAGGTCCTCAGCGATGATGGGGAGGCACGACCTGCCCCGCATGAGCAGAGTGAAGAGATCCTGGCCGGGCGCATCGACCCAGTGCCCGTTCTGTGCGGTCTCATCCCCCGCCGAGACCTCCCAGAACTGCACAAACCCCCGGAAGTGATCGAGGCGCACCCGGTCGACGAGGGCGAGGGTGCGGTCGATCCGGCTCTCCCACCACCGGAACCCCTGCTCCCGGTGCATCTCCCAGTTGTAGATCGGGCTTCCCCAGAGTTGTCCGGTCGCGCTGAATATGTCCGGGGGAACACCTGCAACGACTGTCGGTTTCTTCTCTCCGTCCAGTTTGAAGAGTTTCGGGTTCGCCCAGAGGTCGACGCTGTCGTAGGTGAGGTAGATCGGGAGATCGCCTATGATCTGGATGTGGCGGTCGCGGCAATGGTTTTTGAGCATGCGCCATTGTCGGTCGAAGACGTACTGGAGGAACTTCTCCCTGAGGATCGGGGCCGCAAGTTCGGTGCCGTGCTTCCTGAGCGCCTCATCATGCCTATCCCGGATCCCGACCGGCCAGTCGCCCCAGGTCTTCCCGCCAAACCTCTCCTTGAGAGCGACAAATATGGCGTAATCATCAAGCCAGGTGATGTTTTCGGCTGCAAAGTCCTTGTAGCGGAAATCAGACCCGTATTCCTTGAACCGTTCAAACGCCCGGTCGAAGAGGCCGTTTTTGTAGTCCATGACCGCCCGGTAGTCCACCCGATCTCCAGGGAAGGTTGGGGGGTTGCTGATCTCTTCCGGGGCGAGGAGATCGTCCGCAACCATCTGCTCGGGGCTGATGAGCCAGGTGTTCCCGGCAAACGCCGATGTACCCTGGTAGGGCGAGTTGGCGAAGGCCGGGCACGTCGGGTTGAGCGGGAGGATCTGCCAGTAGCGCTGCCCGGTACTGCTGAGGAGATCCACGAACCGGTATGCCGCAGGCCCGAGATCCCCGATCCCGTATGGTGATGGTAACGACGTTATATGCAGGAGAATCCCGCTGCTTCGCCTGTTCATATACGTTCCTCCATCACATCACCCGCACACCAAGGCATCTCGCCACTCTCCTGAAGGCCTCCGCCCATCGTTCTGCACCTCCATCCCCCCGGCCGGCACGCTCCCGCACCTTTACGTAGTGCCCGCGCATCCCGGCGCAGATGTTCTGGCTCTCCCATAGGGTGAGCGGCAACGGAAATACCTTTGTACACCCGAAGATACGGGAGATCTCTTCAAGCAGGGCGGGGTCATCCAGCCTGACCGCCGCTCTCTGGAGGGCATGGGTGACCCGCCTGCTTGCCGCTTCCCCGAGGGCAACGAGGTCGGGTTCGGTCATCTCCCCCCGCATCTCCTCTGCAAGCGCAAGGAATCGCCCGGTGTCGGGGCACCCCTCCCCGATCATCGCGAACAGTTCTTCAATGCGGACATGCGCAAGAAGACGGGCGGCGGCCCCCGGTAGCGGGATCCCGAGGTCATCGAGCACCCCGATCAGCGCTGCTGAATCACGGTAGACCCGGGAGATCGCCTTCCCGATATCGGGTGCGATCTCGCGGGCGATCGTCCACTGTTCCTCATCGGAGAGGTCGGGAGCGGTGTAGACCCGGGAGAAGGCGCGGGATATCGCCCCGGCCGGATCACCGCCCGCTACCTCCTCCCGGAGCGCCGAAGCGTCGCCGGGTTCGCGCACGCCTATGGAGAGCCGGTCGAACCCATCAAAGAACGCAGCGGTATCATAGAGCGCCTCCTCTCCCGTCACTTGCGATTGCAGCCGGATGGTCCCAAAGATACGGCGTTCTCCCGCATCCGGCCGATAGGGCCAGTCGCCATGGACGGCATACATCCCCGACGCAACGGCGAGAGGGACGAGATCGAAGAGCGTGTAGAGCGTGGCCCCCGCACCAATCCGGGAAAGATCCGTTGCTGCCGGCCGGACCAGGGCGTCGTAGACCTCCGCACCGGTCGCATATCCCGGATCGTTTACCCGGGCGTGACGGAGAATCTCGACAAACGTCGCCTCGAGGTCGATCCCGAGGACCTTCCGGGCGAGATCCATCGCCCGTTTCGCGTGCCGCATCACCTGGACGCTCCCCGGCTCCGGTATATCATCGAAGAACCAGCCGCAGCTCGTCTGCATCAGCATCGCCTGCCGCTCCATCTCGAGGAGGGTAAGCACCCGCCGCCGCCCCTCGGCATCGATGTCGTCGGGCGCGTACCGGGAGAAAAATGCCGCTACGGATTCATCCGACCACCGGTCGATGACCAGATCGACAGCAGCGTCGCGGGCCTCTTGCGGGTCGCTGAGGAGAACAGCGAGCGCCTCCTCTGAGCGGGGGGCGAGGGCATCCCTGACCGTGACGATCGCCTCCCGGAGCGGGCGCCGCCACGCCTGCGACCATCCCGGTTGCAGCCCGGTATGGCACCCGCATTCCCCCTGCCACCGCTCGATGCCGTGAGCACAACTCCACGATGTTTCCTCGCAGATGCGCACCTCGTGCGTGGGCGGGTGGGCGGCAAGGTGCTCGCCGTAGACCGTGAGGCGAACGTCGCGGCGCTCCTCGATGGTGCGAAGGCAGCAGGCAAGCGCCATCTCCCCGAACGTGCGGTGATGGCCGTAGGTCTCGGCGTCGGTCGCGATGTGCACGAGTTCGGGGCGGTCTCGCCGCCGGGAGAACGCGCCCATCAGTCGCCCGGCAAACCGCTGACCATTGGAGAGGAGGTCGCCGAACGCAACGTCACGGGCGATTACCCCGTCGTAGAAGAAGAGAGCGATGCTCCGCCCGGAAGGGAGCCGGCAGAGATACGGTATCCGGGTATCGACCCGGCCGCCGGAGACGTCCGTCCAGTCTTCCTCCCCGATCTCCCGCACACCTGCCGCCTGGTGAGGGGCGAGGATGGTGAACCGGATCCCTGCCGCCGCCAGCGCTTCAAGAGACCCGGTATCGGCCGCTGTCTCCGGGAGCCACATCCCCTCAGGCTCCCGGCCGAACCGTGCCGTAAAATCGCGGATACCCCAGGCAACCTGGGTCCGCCGGTCCCGCGGGCTTGCAAGCGGCATGATGATGTGGTTGTAGCAGCAGGCGATTGCAGAGCCGTGACCGCCGTAGTGCTCCCGGCTCTCTCGGTCGCCATCAAGGATCGCACCGTAGACCTCCGGATGCTGCTGCTCAAGCCAGGAGAGAAGCGTCGGTGCGGCCGTGAAACTGATCTTAGAATAGATGTTGACGATATCGTCGATCAGGCCGTCCGCATCGAGGATACGCGCAGCGGTGTTCGGGGCGTAGCACTCCGCGGTCACCCGCTCGTTCCAGTCGTGAAACGGGGCAGCGGAACGCTGGACCTCGACGCCGCCGAGCCAGGGGTTCTCCCGCGATGGCTGGTAGAGGTGGCCGTGAATGCAGATGGCACGATCCATCGTCACGCCCCCTCGGGTGCGAAGATGACCGCCCCGAGCGGGGGCAGGGTGAGCGGGAGCGACCACGGCTGACCGTGCGCCGGGACCTGTTCCGCCTCAACCCCGCCGAGATTCCCGACACCGCTCCCGCCGTACTCGGTTGCATCGCTGTTGAGCATCTCTTTCCAGAACCCGCCGAACGGGACGCCGACCCGGTAGTTGTAGTGCGGGACCGGTGTGCAGTTACAGGCGACCAGGACGACATCGTCGCCCGACCATCCTCGCCGCATATAACTGATGACGCTCTTCTCGACATCCGAGAAATCGATCCACTCAAAGCCCGCAGGATCGGCGTCCCGTTCGTGGAGGGCGGGTTCTCGCCGGTAAAGGCGATTCAGATCGGTGACCCACCGGCGAATCCCACGGTGTGGGGCATACTGCAGGAGGCGCCATTCAAGCCCTGTCTCATGGTTCCACTCCGACCACTGCCCGAACTCCCCTCCCATGAAGAGGAGTTTCTTCCCGGGGTGAGTGAACATATACCCGAAGAGCAGGCGGAGGTTTGCCCGTTTCCGCCATTCGTCGCCGGGCATCTTCCCGATGAGCGCACTCTTCTCATGGACGACCTCGTCGTGCGAGAGGGGAAGGATGTAGCGCTCAGAGAACGCGTACCATATGCTGAACGTGAGGAGATCAGGCCGGTACCTCCGGAAGACCGGGTCAAGCGTGAAGTAGTCCAGCGTATCATGCATCCAGCCCATGTTCCATTTCAGGTCGAACCCGAGCCCCCCGGTCGCTGTCGGGGCGGTCACCCCCGGCCAGGAGGTCGCTTCCTCGGCGATGGCGAGGACGTCGGGGAAGTTTCCGTGAATTGTGTCGTTCATCTTCCGGAGAAACCCTATGGCATCGAGGTTCTCCCGTCCGCCATAGACGTTCGCCGTCCATTCTCCGGCGTTCCGGGCGTAGTCAAGATAAAGCATCGAAGAGACCGCGTCGACCCTGAGGCCGTCGGCATGGTAGTGTTCAAGCCAGAATACGGCGCTGCTCAGGAGGAACGATCTGACCTCATTCCTTGCAAGGTTGAAGATGTAACTCTTCCATTCAGGGTGGTAACGCTGCCGGGGGTGGGCGTGCTCATAGAGATGGGTGCCGTCGAAGTAGGAGAGGCCGTAACCGTCGGAAGGAAAATGGGACGGCACCCAGTCGAGGATCACGCCGATCCCGCGCAGGTGAAGATGTTCGATGAGGTGCATGAAGTCCTGCGGGGTGCCGTACCTGCTCGTCGGGGCGAAGTAGCCGAGCGTCTGGTAACCCCAGGAGGGATAGAACGGGTGTTCCATGATCGGGAGAAACTCGACATGCGTGAACCCCGTCTCAAGCAGATATTCACCGAGCTCGGTTGCAAGTTCCCGGTAGTTCATGCACTGTTTCTCCTCTGCTATCCGCCACGAACCGATATGAGCTTCGTAGACGGATATCGGGGCATCCGGGGTATTCACCTCCTCGCGGTAGCGCATCCATGCCCGGTCGCTCCATGGATAGGAGATGTCCCAGACAACGGATGCAGTCTTTGGTGGAACCTCCCAGAAGTAGGCGAACGGGTCGCCTTTCTCCACGACATAGTTGTCGTACTTGCTCCTGATGTGGTATTTGTAGAGCGCCCCGTGGCCGAGTTCCGGGACGAACCCCTCCCAGATGCCTGAGTTGTCGCTCCGCATCATGAGCGGGTGTTCGCCCGCCCTCCACCCGTTGAAATCCCCGATGACCGAGACCTCCACGGCGTTCGGCGCCCAGACCGAGAAGTTTGTCCCCTGTGTGCCGTCGATTATGACCGGGTGCGCTCCAAATTTAGTATACAGACGTGAGTGGTTCCCCTGCCGGAAGAGGTAAACATCGTAGTCGGTGATGAGGCTCCGGGTCTTTGTTATATCAGGTAGCGCCTGTTGCATGATCTCCTCTGCGATCAGGTGCCCCGGGGAAGAATCTTTCTGTAGACCGAGAGCACCCTCTCCGTGACGACAGCCCACTGAAACTCCTCCATCACTTTCTGGCAACCCGCCTTTCCGAGCGCCTGCATGTAGACCGGGTCGTCGATGAGGTGGCAGATTCCCCAGGCGATCGAGTCCGGGCGGACAGGAACCTTGATCCCGTTTATGTAGTTATCAATATTCTCGGAAAGCCCCCCGACATCGGTTGCAACGACGCAACGTTCCGCACTCCAGGCTTCTGTGAGGACGAGGCCGAAAGGTTCGTTCCTGCTCGGTATGGCGACGAGATCGCAGGCGTTCAGGAGCTGAACATGTTCTGTATCTGAGATGTAGCCGAGGAACTGCACGGGAAGACCATGAGCCATTCCTTCGAGATAACCGCGCATATCCCCGGTGCCGGCGAAGAGGAACTGGACGTCCCAGCGTTTGGCGAGGATCTGGGGTATAGCCTGCACCAGGAGGTCAGCCCCCTTCTGGTAGGTGAGTCGGCCGACAAAGAGAACGACGGGCGCAAGCGGGTGGATGCCGTAGCGCTTCTTCACCTTGCCCGGATCGACCCGTGCGTAGTAGGTGTCGGGATTGATCCCGTTCGGGATGACGGTGACCTTCCACTCAGGGACGTTATAGAGCCACATCACCTCGGTCTTTGTCGAGTTCGAGACGGTCGTGATTGCTTTTGCAATATAACCACCATACCACTCTTTGCCCGATATCTCTTTAAATTCCCACCATCCACCGAAGTTCCCCCCATGCCGCCCGTACTCGGTGGAGTGGTACGAGAGAACGGTATTCCGGTCACGGAGGGTGTGCAGCGCCTCGACAGGGTGCCAGTCGTGGAAGTGGAGTATGTCAAATGCAGGTGTATCATGGGCGCGGAAGGCATCAACGAGCATACTGCTCATGGTCTTGCAGTAATCGACGATGTTATCGCCATAAGGGCGGCAGTAGTGGTAGTGGACGCCGTTGATCTCTACATCCCCGGACTCTCCTCGGGTAAAGAAGTGGACTTCGTGCCCCTTCTGGGCGAGGCTTTCAGCGAGATGGGTCGTCGCCGGGGCGAGGCCGCCCACCTTAAAGGTGGAATAGAGCGACTCCCAGCAGAAGAATGCTAGCTTAAGCGTTTCCATAGTTTTCCTATCCTCTTCTGGATCGTCGACTGAAGCCGGATGCGGCCTGAGACGCCCCGGATCTTCCCGGCCAGTTCTTTGTCGCCGATGACCTGGTCGACCCACCGGGAGAAGTCGTCTCGCTCGACATGGTAGCGGATGACGTCGTCCGGGACGAACTCGAGCATGTCGGCGAGTTCCTGGAGACTGTGGGCGGCGTACCCGGTCGGCCGCTCATGCGACGAGAAGGAGAAGGCCTTCTCTGGTGGGACGCACCGGAGCGCGAGAGCAGATTTCCGGGACCGGGTGCCCGCGGCCGACCGCTCTTCGGCGTACGAGAGGATCCGCATGAACGAGGCGAAGTGGTCGTAGGTCGCCTGATGGCTGACGATATGCAACGGTCTTCCGCACGAGGGCGAGCGCATGGCCATCCTGCGGAGATGGTCCGTATCGAGGAGGCAGCGCCAGATCTCCGGGTCCGTCACCAGACCGCCGGCCTGTTCGAGTGCCTCCAGGGCGGACTGCTGCAGGATGGTCCTCTGCTGGCCGGGCGGAGCGGCGGCCTTCCCGATCTCGGCGTGCGGGGTGAGGCGGGCGGCCTCTGACGGGTGGACAGCCGTTATCCCCTCAGCGGCGAGGGCGGAAGGGAGTGCCCGCAGGAACTCGAGGATACCGGTCGCAGGATCGATGACGTCCCCGAAGATGCGGTAGTCAAGGAAGAGCGTGATGCAGTCGCCGGGGGAAGCGGCAAGCCATTTCGCGTACTGGTCGGCCATCAGCGGCCACCGGTCCCATTCCCTCCGGGGGAACCGCACGGCTATGTCGTCGGCAAGGTCACAGTGGGTGACAAGAACCGGGAGGCCATGGTAGGTGTAGATGTGATTGGGGTCGTTCTCGGGTGCAGGGTGTCCGCTTCCGTCGATGATGACCGCCTTGATCCCGGCATCGGCGAGCGCCCCTGCGGTGGCGGGGGTGATGGGATGATCGGTATGAGCAAATGTGGTTGGAACTGTTGCAAAATGCTCCTTCATCAGGTCGCGGTGCAGGGTGAACTCGTCCATGAACTCCGTGAGATCGGAAAACTGCCCTGCAACGCTATGGTAGTAGGTTGTAGCGAGGACCTCGGTGTTCTGGTGGGTTGCTGCACGGGATATGAGTTCGAGCGTCTCTGGATACCAGAGTTCGAGATGCTCCACCATCACCCCGGAGATGCTGAGAGCGCACCTGAACCCTCCATCGAGAAGATCGAGGAGGATCTCCGTTGCCGGTCGAAAAGATCGATCGATGACCCGCCCCAGGTCTCCTTTCATGTTTGGGTTAAAATAACTGCTCTCCGGGTTCCTTTTTCCCTTCACCAGGTCCGGCTGAAATCCGGGATTGAGGTAACAGGGATAATGGATGTCGAACCCCAGACAGACTGCCAGTGGATTTGAGCCCTCGTCCCTCATATGTGGTAGGTTGTTGTTTCCGCGTATATAAATGTCATCAAACCGGAATATTTTTTGAACTTCAGCCTTTATGGACGCCCTGGTACCATTGAAGCGGGAGGATCTCCCCTCCCGGCAGGATAGCGCCCTCTCTGAACCACGGATGAGGGTTCTGGTACCACGTTGTCTTCCTGAGGTCCTCACATGAGAATAGTGCTTATCGCTTACCAGGGATCTGCATGGACGGGGGTGGATCTGTCGTGAAGGGGATGCAACGGCAGGAGATCAATACTGCCATCGGCTGGGCGGCAGAAAAAGGACGGAATTCAGTGATCCGCGATACAGAGGTGCCGCTGCGGCCATAAGATCAGGCCGCCCTTTGCGGATACGCCCGGGATAGCTGAAGAGTTCTTTCTCGCCTTCTCATCGCAGGCACCGGGTGAACCAATCAATCTTGATGCGCTGGAGCTGATCGCCGCCGCCATGGCGTTCACCGGCAGGGGATGGCTCCTGCCTTTGAGACGGCGCGGATCTATACAAAGGCGGTGCCAGATCTGCCTATCGATGAGATCTTCGGTGTGACACCGTTTGAGCTCGGGTGAGGGGGGAGCATCCCTCCCCAGTCTCAACCTCCCACAGTACTTGTAGCCCCCACCCCGCCCGGCCTTCGGCCTCCTCCCCCGCCCAAAGAGCGGGGGCAGTGCGTGGCGATACCCATGAAAAACCGTGTCCTCCGGAGCGAGCCGGGACACCACTCCATCCCGCATCTCCCCGTGCAGTGGACCGTGGGGGTATCGCCATTGGGGGTGGGGCAGGCGGGGAGGGGGGCCCGCCCCCCTCCCCTGTCTCTATTGCGCAAGGCTTTTCCTTCCCTACCCTGTACGGCTCTCCCCTGATTTCCTCCTATGCAACAGGCCGTAAAGATGCTGTCACGGGGGTGGAGATAGAAACGGAGGTAGGCTCCCTCCCATAACAGAATACCCCCTCCCCCCTCACCGCGGATCACAACATTCTAAAGAGCCCCAGAAGAGTATCTCTCAGGAGTACGCCGCATGGACTACCTTGAGGAGTTTCCCGTTCTCATCATCGACGACGAACTGCACTCGGATACCGCAGAAGGGCGGGCGTCACGGGAGATCGTGAAGGAACTGAAGACCGATGACTTTATCGTCATCGAGGCACTGACCGCCCGTGACGGAGTTCATGCATTCCTCACGCATCCGCATGCAAGTTGCATCGTCATCGACTGGGAACTCACGCCGGAGGCTGCGGACGGGATGCTCACTGCACGGGACGTCATCACCCTCATCCGGGAGAGGAACCCGAAGATCCCGATCTTTCTGAACACCGAGAAACTGGCGATCTCCGCCATACCGCTCGACGTCATATCCCGGATCGACGGCTACATCTGGAAACTCGAGGATACCCCGGGGTTCATCGCCGGCCACATCAAACGAGCGGCAAAGAACTACCTCGCCGATGTCCTCCCGCCGTTCTTCCGGGGATTGATGGATTACGTCGAGGATTACCGCTACTCCTGGCATACGCCGGGGCATATGGGGGGTGTTGCGTTCCTGAAAAACGCCGCCGGTCGGGTCTTCTACAACTTCTTCGGCGAGAACACGTTACGGGCCGACCTCTCGGTCTCGGTTCCCGAACTTGGTTCGCTCCTCGAACACTCCGGCGTCGTCGGGGAGGCAGAGCGGAAGGCCGCAGAGATCTTCGGGGCTGACATGACCTATTTCGTCACCGGCGGCACGTCGGCGGCAAACAAGATCGCCTGCCTTGCGACCGTCACTCCCGGCGATATCGTCCTCGTCGATCGGAACTGCCACAAATCCGTCATGCAGGCGATCATCATGACCGGCGCCGTCCCGGTCTACTTTATACCCGCGAGAAACGAGTACGGGATCATCGGCCCCATCTACAGCCGCGAATTCCATCCCCGGGTCATCATGGAGAAGATCCGGAACAATCCGCTCATAGACGACCCGGCATCGCAGACAGTCAGGCTTGCTGTGATCACGAACTCCACGTACGACGGGATCTGCTACAATGCAGACCTGATCGAGGAGCAGTTGCAGGATGTAGTCCCATACCTCCTCTTCGATGAAGCGTGGTTGGGCTACGCCCGGTTCCACCCCCTCTATTCCGGGCGGTTCGGGATGCATGCCACCGATACCGCCGGTCCGACGGTCTTTGCCACCCAGTCGACCCATAAAGTCCTCGCCGCCTTCTCGCAGGGCTCGATGCTCCACGTCAGGCAGGGCAGGGGTCCCGTCGACCATTCTAGGTTCAACGAGGCGTTCATGATGTTTACATCCACCTCCCCCCAGTATACCATCATCGCGTCCCTCGATGTCGCCGCCAGGATGATGGCCGGGCATTCTGGGAGGTTCCTCGTCGAGGAGGCGATTGAGGAGGCGATAGTATTCCGGAAGAAGATGGTGACGGTGGCCGAGGAGATCCGTGCAAACCCTCTTCCGGGTGGTGACTACTGGTGGTTCACCATCTGGCAGCCCGACTGCATCATGGACGAGGAGACAGAGCGGGCACTTCCTGAGGCGGATGATACGCTTCTCCGGAACAGCGCCGGGTGCTGGCACTTGAACCCTTACAACGCGTGGCACGGCTTTGACGGGATCGAGGAGGGGCATGCCATGCTCGACCCCATCAAGGTGACCATCCTCACCCCGGGGATCAGGCCGGGCGGGGGTATGGAGGAACTGGGAATACCAGCGGGAATCGTCACGAAGTATCTCAGGAAGAGCGGGATCGTCGTCGAGAAGACCGGATACTACTCGTTCCTGGTTCTCTTCACGCTCGGGATCACAAAAGGCAAATCCGGGACGCTGCTTGCGGAACTCTTCCGGTTCAAAGCCCTTTATGACGAAAACAGCCCGCTCGAAGAGGTCTTCCCCGATCTCGTGCGCCAGTATCCCGCCCGGTACTCCGACCGGGGGCTTGCCGACCTCTCCCGGGAGATGCACGATCACCTGAAGGAGAACGGGATCACCGATCTCGTCCGGCAGGTCTATGCGGCGCTGCCTGAGGCGGCGATGACGCCGGCGGAGGCCTACCGTCGGTTGGTGCGGGGCGCGGTGACGGCGGTGCCCGTGAGCGAACTTGAGGGGCAGACGGTCGCGGTGATGGTCGTGCCCTATCCGCCGGGGATACCGGTCGTCATGCCGGGGGAGCGGTGCACCCCGGCCACGCGGGCGATCGTCGATTACCTCGTCTCCCTGCAGGACTTCGACACCCTCTTCCCCGGGTTCGAGAGCGAGGTGCACGGGGCGGACGTCGTGGTAGGGGACGGCCAGCGGGTCTACTATGTCTACTGCGTCGCGGAGTGATGGCCGTCCGGTCACCTGCGGACCTTACCGCGGGCGAGCGAGGCGAAGATGCCCAGGGTACAGAGTATGGTGAATGCGGTGAACGCCAGATGGAGGCTCGTCATGAACGGCTCCTGGACATCCGGCCCTATCTGTGTCGACCCTATGATGAGGGCGAAGACGGCGGTGACGAACCCGAGCGAGAGCATCATCCCGGTCGTCCGCATGGTGCCGAGCATCCCCGATGCGATGCCGTAAAGGGATCGGTCGACCGAACTCATCACGGCGTTGGTGTTCGGTGAGGAGAAGAGGGCAAACCCGAACCCGAGGAGGACGAGGCTCGCGATGATCTGCTCTATCGGGGTTGCCGGGGTCAGGAACGTGAGGAGGAAGAGGCCGATGGCGGTGAGTCCCATCCCTGCTGAGGCAATATACCGCGGTTCGATCCGGTCGGAGAGTCGGCCGGCCGGGGTTGCGAAGATCGTCTGGATGATCGGCTGCGTGATCAGGATGAGCCCCGCAGCCCCGGGATCAAACCCCCTGACCACCTGGAGGTAGAGGGAGAGGAGGAACCCGATGGCAAACGTCGCCCCGTAGTTGATCAGGGCGGCGAGGTTTGAGAAGGCGAACGCCCGGTTCGATGCAAGGAGCGGGATGTTGAGGACCGGAGCCGGTGTCCGGGTCTCCCAGATATAGAAGATCACGGCGAGCACCACGCCGGCGATGATTGCCATGACGCCGCCAATCTCCGGGAGTCGCGAGAACCCGTACATCACGGCAAGGAGCATGGCGCCGTAGAAGACCGAGCCTACGATGTCGAACCGCTCTTCACATGCATCCGCCCATTCCCCGGCGAGGTGGCGGCGGACCTGGTAGATGATGTAGATGCCGAGGGGTATGTTTGTCAGAAAGATGCTTCGCCAGGTGAAGAACTCGGTGAGGTAGCCGCCGAGGAACGGTCCGATGGAGAGGCCGATATAGACGGCGGTGACGTTGATCCCGAGTGCCTGCCCCCGCCGCTCAGGCGGAAAGACCGAGGTTATCATGGCGATGCCGGTGCCGTAGATCATGGCGCTCCCGATACCCTCGATGAACCGGAGTATGATGAGCTGCAGCCCCGATGCCGCGAGCGCGGAGAGCAGGGCCGATACCGTGAAGATGATGATGCCGATGGTGAAGATCCGTTTTCGTCCGTAGATGTCGGCGCATCGTCCGAGCGGAACCAGGAACATGACGGTCCCGAGGAGGTAGGATGAGGCGACGAGGCTGAGCGAGACGGCATCGAGAGCGAACTCGGCGGCGATGGATGGGAGCGCGATATTCAACGCCGAACTCATGAACGGGGTGAGGAATGCGGCGAGGGTGGCAACGATGAGGACGGTCCGGCGTTCGGCGGTATCGGGGGCGGGCATGGGGG
>JAAZGM010000355.1 GCA_012511245.1 Methanomicrobiales archaeon
AACTCCCCCAAAAAACTGCTGCGAGGATCGTCACATCCGTCGAGAAGATCCGCGACAGTCCCCTCGATCACCTGTACCCTCTGCAAGGGTCCCCCTACTACAAACTGCGGGTAGGGAATTACCGCGTAGTGATCTGGTTCGCGTGGATGGCCTTCGTCCACGTCAAGGAGTCGGCAGCGTTCGGGTTTTTGAATCTCCTCTTCGAGGTGCTGACGGTTCCCTGTGCACCGTTGGCAGGACATGGACCTGTTCGTCACCGCACTCCCCCATTCAACCGCACTGCTTCCGGGTCGGGTGGGCGCTCGACCGCCGGAAAGCAGTCGTAGATATGAAGAAATCGGTTGGGGTTGACTGACGGTTCCCATTCAGACTTTTTTTGATGAGGCGCACCTGACGTGCGGCTAAAAAGAGGAAAAGTTAGTTCTTTCTCCTTACAACCAGCAACAGCCCGACGATCAGAAGGGCGGCACCGGCGAGAGCCGGGGAGACGGGCGACTTCTGGGTGGGGGTCGCCACGGGGTTCATCGTCACGTACAGGTCGACGGTCTCACCCTTGCCGGGATACCGGTCGATGGATCCCGTGTAGGGCTGATACCCGTCCTTCGTCACGGTGAAGGTCCGGTAGGGGGTTCCGGTCGTGTAGACCTGCACGGAGAGGGTGCCCTGACTGGTGACGCCTTTGACGTCGTTGTCGAACTGGACGGTTGCGCCGTCAACATTCGAGTGGACGGTGTACCAGCCGATATCTCCGCCGATCACCGGCCCCTGCGTGGGCTGGACCGGGTTCAGGGTCGCATAGAGATCGAACGTCTCCCCTTTACCCGGAACCGAGATTACATCCCCATAGTGGGTCGTGTATCCGTCTTTCTCGACGCGGAACGTCTGGTAGGGGGTCCCGGTGGTGTAGACCGGGACGTAGAACACACCGGCCTCGATCGTGCCCTTGTAGTCGTCGCCGAAGTAGACCTGTGCTTCGTCCACGTTGCAGTGGACCGCATACCATCCGTTGTCCCCGCCGATGGGCGGCTGAGCGCTCGCAGGCAGGACGACGAGACAGCAGGCAACAAGAGAGATGATCAGAAGATTACGTGTAACGTTTTGCATAAAACCTCCACTCTTAAGAGATAAAACAGCTTTCTAACAAATATATGTTTCCTTATTTTATCTGCATAGTCCCTGACCATGCAGGATTTTTAGAACTGTGGTGACTGCCATGCTCGTTTGAGCATCTCAAACAGGACAGAAGTGCCCCCTCAGGTCCCGGGTGTGGGGTTTGAGGGGCGGCAGGATTCTGATTGTTATCGTATGGATATAGCCCCCGTCCATCGATAACTCCACTGCAAACCTCGATCTTGTACGCCCAGTTATCCAGAAAGACGCCGATGTTGCAATTCCCAGGGTTATCAGACTGTCCTCGGCGCTCATCTCTGATACGGTGGACGGCGGCATCGATCTCTCCGGCATGGGGTGTTTTGGGATTAACCCTGAAGCCATGGCGTGATCCCCGATACCCGTTCTTGATGGCGACTGCCTGGATACCCCGGCAGGTTTGCCCGAGATATGCGGAACGGCACCGTTTGAGGAGGCGTCGGAGCTCTCTCGTGCTCCAAATCTTTATTGTATGTTTAACCTGATGAAAAACTCAAAGGCCGTTGAATATTACACCAAAACAATTATCTGCATGCCATATGCAGATCATCAAAATATATATATTGCGATTCCGTACTACTATCTGAAACATTTCTGTCCGTCACCAGAACATCATCGTGTTATGCTATGACCCGGAGAAACCTGCTTAACCCGAGAAAATTCGTCGCTCCCGAATTTATCTGTGGGCACAGAGTTCTTGATCTTGCAGGGCAGTATGCCCGCAACTTTGGGATGAAGAAGGTGCTCCTTGTCACCGACCATGGGGTCCGGGCTGAAGGCTGGATGGAGGCGGTCGCCAGGAGTTTGGCCGAAGCAGAGGTTCCGTTCGCCATCTTCGATTCGGTCTCCGAAAACCCCCGCGCACATGAGGTGATGGCGGGCATGGAGGTCTACCAGTCAGAGGAGTGCAACGGTATCGTCGCCGTCGGCGGTGGGAGCCCGATGGATTGTGCCAAAGGTATCGGGATAACGAGTTCCAGCATGCGTGACATCCTCGCGTTCGAAGGTGTCGACCGGGTGTCGATACCCCCGCCGCCGCTCATCTGCATCCCGACGACCGCCGGGAGTTCCGCCGACGTATCCCAGTTTGCCGTCATCAAGGACGAAGCGGGGAAACGAAAGATCGTCATCATCAGCAAAGCGCTTATTCCTGATATCTCCTTGCTCGATCCCGAACCGCTGACGACGATGTCGCGGGATCTAACCATAGATACCGGTATGGATGCACTTTCCCACGCGGTCGAGGCCTACGCCTCGAACGGCAGTTCCCCGATGACCGATATGCACGCCCTTGAGGCGATACGGCTCGTTCATAGCGCGCTCCCGGCGGTTGTTGAGGATCCCGGTAATCTAGAGCTGCGGTTTCTCTCCCTCCTTGCCAGCCTTCACGCCGGCCTCGCGTTTTCGAACGCCAGTCTCGGTGCAACGCATGCGATGGCACACGGTGTCGAGGGGATTTATGATATTACGCATGGCCGGTGCAACGCGCTGCTCCTTGAGCATGTGGTCGCGGCAAACTACGATGCAGCGCCGGAACGGTACGATCGGATAGGGGCGATCTTTGGGACGGTCACGGCCGAGCAGATCTCTCCGGCAGAAAAGATAGCGGTATTCCGGCGATCGCTCGGCATCACGGAGACCCTTGCATCGGCCGGTGTCCGTGAAGATGCCCTCCCCACCCTTGTCCAACGGGCATACGCCGATCCCGATATGGCAACCAACCCCCGTAACCTCACCTGCGAGGAGGTCCAGCAGATCTATGACAATGCACTCTGAATCTCCTGATGGCCGGGATACACTCCGGGAGAAGATCATCGGCCTCGGGGAGACGTCCCTGCACAA
>JAAZGM010000059.1 GCA_012511245.1 Methanomicrobiales archaeon
GCTACCTATCATGTTCATCGGCATCGACCACGGCACCACCGCGATGCGTTTCTCGAGCGGAGATGCGGAGTTCAAGATCTCCCGGGAAGAGGCCAGGGATTTCTCGATTGACGATCTTGCCTGTCTCACGCCCCTCGATGAGATAGAGGGCATTGCTGTCTGTTACTCGATGGGCGACGGTATATCGGCCATCACTGATATCAGGAACGTCGAAGATCGTGGTGTCATCTCACGGGAGGGCGCCGGAAAACACATCGGTGGCGGCACCCGGGTCTATGATGCGATCAGAGAGAGCGGTCTGCCGGCCATCGTCATCCCCGGGCTGCACCGCGGGTCCCCGACCGATCCCCGATTCAAGGCCTACTCCCACCAGGCGAGCCCGGAGAAGATCGGGATCCTGTATGAGGTCGTGCACACACTCGGGGATGATGTCGTGGTCTGCGACACAAGCTCGAATACCGTCACCCTTCTTGTGACCGGCGGCCGGATCATCGGCGCATTCGATGCCTGTCTCTTTGCGCCCGGCACCCGGCACGGTGCCCTCGACGTGGATGCCATCCGCCGGATCGACCGTGGCGAATCGACAGCAAACGAAGCGTTTCTTCACGCGGGCGTGAGTTGCACGGTTGCTCCTGCCCTGCAGGTTGAGACACTGGCCATGTTTGCTGCGATGGAGTGCGCCTCGATGCTCCTTCTCAACTCCGGTGCGGATGTCGCTCTTGCCGGCACCATGGCTCCTGCCATCGCACCGCAGGTGGAGGAACTCCTCTCCCGCAGCGTCACTGTCTATGACGAGTGGTGTGCGGCCAGGGGGCTTGCCCGGATCGCTCATGATGTCTTCTCGGGGGCAACCGATATCCTCGGGCTCTCGGTTGAACGGTAATTTCCGGCTGGAACGTTACAACAACCCGGATGCCGGAAAAATAGATGGGGGTCGGGCTTTCTGTTTCATACCTCTTTAAGTGGTCTGGAGTAGTATAGTGGTTTAATTGAGGAGAATCGGAATTATGCAGCAGGATTGCCCAGGTGTCGCAGATCTCATGCTCCTGATGACAGCGAGTCTTGAGAAGACGGCACGCATGATGGACCAGGAGAATGCCGGCCGGTTTCTTGAAGAGATCCTCAGCGCAAAACGGATATACCTTGTTGGAGCTGGCCGTTCTGGCCTTGTCGCGCGGGCGTTCGCCCAGCGGTTGATGCACCTTGGTTTTGAGAGTTATGTCATCGGTGAGACGATCACGCCTGCGTTTGGCCCTGAGGATGTGCTTGTTGCGTTCTCAGGCTCGGGGGAGACCCGTTCGGTTGTGGATGCATGCGAGACCGCCCGGGAGATCCGGGGGAAGATCTGTCTCATCACCTCGACACCCGACTCGCACATCGGGCACATGGCCGATTGCATCGTTGAGTTGGGGAACATCCACCTCAAAGATGCGGACATCCCGAGCGATTTCGAGATCCGTCAGCTCACCGGACAATACCGGTCAGTCTCAGGATCGTTTGCCCCGCTCGGCACACTCTTTGAGACCGCGGCACTGGTCTTTTCAGATGCGATCGTCTCCGCCCTTATGGAGGTGCGGCACTGCACCGCTGACGATCTCAGGAACCGCCTTGCAAACGTCCAGTGAGCAGCAGGTTCCAGCCCCTCTCCCTCTTCTTCGCATGGCCGGTAAAATTATGTCGTGTACCGGGTAACGATTGTTCAAGCCGGTTCGTGGCTCCAGCGCGCCCGATGGTGTGCCGGGTATTTATATTATTAATCATTAAGGTTTAATTGGAATTCAGATTTAAAGGGGGTTTTTGTTTGAGAGAGTTACGCATTCACGGCAGGGGAGGCCAGGGTTCTGTGACCGCCGCAGAACTTATTGCTTATGCGGCATTTGAGGGCGGAGTCTTTTCCCAGGCATTCCCGGCCTTCGGTGTGGAGCGCCGGGGCGCCCCGGTTCAGGCGTTCGTCCGGTTCAGTGATGAAAAGATACGGTTGCGCAGTCAGATCTACGAGCCCGACTACATCATCGTGCAGGATCCAACCCTGATCCGGGATGTCGATGTCTTCAACGGTATGAGTTCAGGCGGGATCGCCATCATCAATACCGAGAAACCGGACCTCGACTTCCGTGTCCCGGAGGGTGTGAAGGTCTACATCATCGATGCGACCACCATCGCGCTCGAGGAACTCGGTGTACCTATCACCAATACAACCCTGATGGGTGCGTTCGCCGCAGCCACCGGGGAGATCGGGCTTGAGCCGCTTGAACATGCGCTCCGGAGCAGGTTCTCGGGGAGCATGGCCGACAAGAACGTCAGGGCGGCAGAGCGCGCATATACCCTGATCGGGGGTGCCGCATAATGGCGTTGCGGGTCGGTTGTGTTGCAGCTCCGGGGAGGGCGCGTGACAACAAGACGGGCGCCTGGCGGGTCTTCAAACCGGTCTTTGATCCCGAGACGTGCAACCGGTGCGGCATGTGCGCCCTGGTCTGTCCCGAAGGATGTGTCTACGAGACCGAGGAAGGCACGTTCGAGCCCGATCTCGATTATTGCAAGGGTTGCGGTATCTGCGCAGAGGTCTGCCCGAAGAAGAGCATCCAGATGGAGAAGGAGGAGAAATAATGCTGGAATTCATGGAGGGATCGCATGCGGTGGCTGAGATCGTAAAACGCTGCCGCCCGCAGGTGATCTCTGCCTACCCGATCACGCCACAGACGCACATCGTCGAAGACCTTGCTCAGATGGTGGCAAACTGCGAGATCGATGCGGAGTACATCACGGTCGAGAGCGAGTTCTCGGCTCTTTCCGCCTGCCTCGGTGCAAGCGCCGCCGGCTCCCGGGTCTACTCGGCGACGACCTCCCAGGGGCTTGCCCTGATGTTCGAGGTCTGCTTCAACGCGGCGGGGATGCGCCTGCCGATCGTCATGACGATCGCAAACCGCTCTCTTGGTGCGCCGCTCTCGATCTGGAACGACCAGCAGGACTCGATATCGCTGCGCGACTCAGGATGGCTGCAGTTCTACGCGGAGGATAACCAGGAGACTGCCGATCTTCACATGATCGCGTACCGGGTCTGCGAAGACCACGATATCCTCCTTCCGTCGTTCGTCTGCTTCGACGGTTTCATCCTTACGCATACCTTCGAGCCGGTCGCCCTTCCTACCCAGGAGGAGGTGGATGCCTATCTGCCGGCGTTCAACCCGTACCAGCGGCTGGACGCGGCGAACCCGCTGAGTTTCGGGATGTACGCGACGCCTGAATATTACATGGAGTTCCGATACGAGATCGACCGGGCGTTGCAGCGCGCCAACAAGGCGTTTGTCAAGGCCGGTCGCGAGTTCGGCGAGCAGTTCGGCAGGGACTACTCCGGGCTCGTCGAAGGCTACCGGCTCGATGACGCCGATACCGCGCTCATCGCCATGGGCTCGATCTGCGGCACTGTGAAGGATGCTGTCGATGAGATGCGCGAACGCGGGCGGAAGGTCGGGCTCTTGAAGATCCGGGCTTACCGGCCGTTCCCGGCTCAGGAGATCGTGGATGCCCTGAAGGGTGTCTCGACGGTGGCGGTGCTCGACAAGAACATATCGCTCGGTAACGGCGGGGCGGTCGGCACCGAGGTGAAGGCGGCGCTCTACGGTTCCGGCATATCTGTATACGACTACATCATCGCCCTCGGCGGGCGCGATGTACGGAAGAAGGATATCGTTGCAGTCGTCGATCTCGCCGAGAAAGGAGAAGGAGATTTGTTCTATGGATTACGGACGGAGGTGCTCTGAATGGCTGAGGTAGAGAAAGGATGCGAACTCTTCTCGGCCGGGCACCGGGCGTGCGGAGGTTGCGGCCCGGCACTTGCAGCCCGCCTCCTCCTCAAGGCGACCGGGAAGAACGCTATCCTGGTGGCATCGACCGGCTGCATGGAGGTATTCTCCACACCCTACCCGGAGACCGCCTGGGGCGTTCCCTGGATCCACTCGCTCTTTGAGAACGCTGCTGCGGTTGCCTCCGGTGTCGAGGCCTCGCTGAAGAGACAGGGGCGAGACGAGAAAGTCCTCTGTATCTGCGGTGACGGCGCCACGTTCGATATCGGTGTGCTCTGTATCAGCGGCGCGTTCGAGCGCGGCCACGACATCACCTACATCTGCTACGACAACGAGGCCTACATGAACACGGGCATCCAGCGGTCGGGCGCGACGCCGTA
>JAAZGM010000060.1 GCA_012511245.1 Methanomicrobiales archaeon
GCGTACCTCTTCATCGGTGCCGGCGGTATCCTCGCGGTCGATCCCTTCTACGGCACGGTGAACGGTCTCTCGATCACCTCCTTCGAGACCCTGATGATCGCGGTCTTCATCTTCCTCGGGATCTTCGCTGCCGCGTTCGTCCTGGGCCGTCGCGGCTTCTGCCGTGTCGTCTGCCCGATCGCCGGCCTGATGATCGTCGGCCGGAAGATCAGGAACGCCGTCGGCTGGCCGGCGCTCCGCCTTGCGGCCGACGCCGGCCGCTGCATCGGCTGTGAGCGGTGCTTGAAGGCGTGCCCGATGGGCCTCGACGTCCACGGCGGGATCCGTGAGGGGGATATGGAGAGTGCCGAGTGCATCCTCTGCGCTGCTTGCGCCGACGCCTGCCCGGAGGGGGCCATCACCTACGGCATACGGGGCCGGTGAGCACCACCATCCTCTCATGGCACCAACGACCCTGCCGGCGCTGATCGCGGCATACCGCCCGGATAACACCGTCGGATACGCGTGGAGGGGGAGGCTGTGATCGTCGATACGGTCTCCACCGCCATCCAACGGATCTCGTCAGGAAGGGCAGTGCTTCTATCGCTCGCCTTCTTCATCGTCTCTGCAGCCCTGATCAACGGCCGGCCGTTCGGCCTTGCTGCGCTCGAGGAGATCACGGGCGGCGCCGGGATCCTCGATATGGCGTTCACCTACACGCCGGTGCAGGCCTACGTGATGCTTGCGGCGCTCGGGGACGCCGGGCGGGCGTTTTACCTGACGCGGATCGTGCCGCTCGACCTTGTCTTCCCGGCGGCATACACGCTCTTTTTTACGGTCGCGATATCCTGGCTCCTCACCCGGTGGCTCCCGGCGGAGAGCCCCTGGGTGCGCCTGAACGTCGTCCCGCTCGTCGCTGGCGTTGCCGACTACTGTGAGAACATCGGGGTCGTCGCGATGCTCCTCGCCTACCCGGCGGAACTCTACGGGGTTGCGGCGATCACCGCCGTCTTCTCGCCGATCAAGTTCACGTTCATCGCGGTCAGCGTGCTGCTCGTTCTCGCTGCAGTCGCCGGATGGGCCGTGAACAGCCTCCGGGCCGGCGCGTAACCCCCTCCTCCCGCAAGGTATATCTCCCTGCCTGCTTCAGATCCGTATATAAAGCGCGAACAGGCGAAACCATGCGGATCTCTGTCATCTCCGGGAGCCCCAAGGGGGAGAAGAGCGTCACCCTGCAGTACGTCCGGTTCCTCGAGGAGGCGTTCCCCGACCACACCTTCACCGTTATACATGCGGGACGGGACATCAGGGCGATCGAGCACCAGGAAGAAGCGTGGAACGGGCTGCTCGCCGCGGTGAAGGACTGCGACGGGGTGCTCTGGGCGACCCCGGTCTACGTCATGCTGGTTCCGGCGCAGCTGAAGCGGTTCATCGAACTGGTCGGTGAGCGGGACGCGGAAGGGACGTTCTCCGGGAAGTACGCCGCCTGCCTCACCACTTCCATCCGCTTCTTCGACCACACCGCTCACGCCTACCTGCACGGGATCTGCGACGATCTTAACATGCGCTATGTCGGTTTCTGCTCCGCCCACATGGAGGACCTCCGGAGCGAGGCGTTCCAGGAGCAGCTCGTCCTCTTCTTCACCGACTTCCTGGAGGCGATCGCGGAGCGGCGACCGGTCCAGCGGGTTTTCCCGCCGCTTCCCGCTCCTTCCTCCCCGTATGCCCCGGTGACCCCGCCGGCCGCGGTCGATACCCGCGGGAGGAGGGTGGTCATCCTCCACGATGGGGAACCCGGTTCCGGCCTCGCGGCGATGGTCGGCGGGCTCGCGGCGTGTTACGGGGATTCTGTCCGGGTCGCCCACATCCGGGACGCCGCGATGAAAGGCGCCTGTCTCGGGTGCTGCCGGTGCGCCTTCGAGAACACCTGCGTCTACGACGATGGCTTCCGGGCGTTCTGGGAGGAGTATGTCGCCCCGGCGGATATCCTGGTCATGGCCGGAACCGTCCGCGACCGCTTCCTCTCGGCCGCCTGGAAGCAGTTCTTCGACCGGAGTTTCTCGAACGGTCACGTGCCGGCGTTCGCGGGGAAACAGATCGCGTACCTGGTGGAAGGGCCGCTCGGTCATCTTGCGACCCTCCGGGAGGTTCTCGACGGTCTTGCGGCGATGGAAGGAGCGAACCTCGCAGGGATCGTGACCAGCGAATCGGGCGAGATCGATGCCGCCCTGCACACTCTCGCCGAGCGCTCCGTGCGGCTCGCCGACCGGGGCTACATCGCGCCGCCCACCTTCCCGGCTGTCGCCGGGCATAAGATCTTCCGGGACGAGATCTGGGGCGGGATGCGGGCGATCTTCAAGGCGGACGACCGGTATTACCGGCAGCACGGGCTCTACGACTTCCCCACCCGGGATTACCCGAAAAGGATCATCACCCGGGTGACCTCTCTTGCGATGAGCATTCCTGCCGTCCGGCGGGACGTGGTGAAGAATATGCCCGACTACATGATCCAGCCGCTCGAGAAGGCTATCGAGTCGAGCCGGGTTCTCGCAAAGCAGAAGGCGGAGCGGTAGCGCACTCCGCGTTCCTGCCCGGGAACTCCCGCGTTTCGCTCCAATATCGAGCGTCCAGTGGGAAACAGATGGTCAACCATATATGGTTTCGGCATAAACACTATAAGCGTGAAAACGGCGGTACTGGGTGGCGGTCTCACCGGGATAACGCTCGCTCGCCTGCTCCACGAAC
>JAAZGM010000061.1 GCA_012511245.1 Methanomicrobiales archaeon
CGGATGCCGGCCGACGCCGATGCCTGCACGATGTGCGGGGATTACTGTGCGCTGAAGATCGTCGGGCGGCACTTTAACTTCTGATGAAGAGGGACGTCCCCCCCTCTCCTTATCTTTTGTAGAGTTCTTTCGATAGCCTGCGCTTCGGTTTCTTACCTGCTCCTCTGTCCTGCCTCTACCAATCCGAGATACCTGTAACCCCCACCCCGCCCGACCTTCGGCCTCCTCCCCCGTTCCTGGGGGCGGGGGCAGTCATGGCGATACTCAGTGGGCAGCCGTGCCCGGTTCTTCTCTGATATCCCCTATATAGTGGACTGTGGGGATATCGCCATTGGAGGAGGGCATCCGCCTCTATCGCGCACGGTTCTCCCTCCCGGTAGCCCCCATGCCCGGCCACACCATAAAACCGCACCATTATCCTCACCCCCGTCAACATTCCCATACGAGGACTATCCATGAAACCCGAGAACAAAAGACTTATTGACGACTTTCTCACCCATGCAGACGATCTCAGCGACGATATCATGGCAGACGTAGAGGAGATGCTCGGCATCATGCCGTTCATCATCCCGATCCTCCGGAACCGCCCGGACACCTTCGCGCTCTCCATCCTCGCAGACTACCAGATATCGCGGCCTGACTCGCTCGATCCAAAGACCGCGGAACTGATCGCTGTCGCGGCCGCTGCGGGCGCCGGGGCGGACAGCTGCCTGAAGGTGCGTATCGGAGCCGCACTGAAAGAGGGCGCATCCCGCGACGAGATCCTCGATGTCCTCCTCATCGCTGCGATGATCGGAAAGACCCGCGTCCTTGCCTCAGCACTTCGCCGGTACAGGGAGGTCTGCGGCGACGGGCAGGGAGCGGGCGAGTAGACGATCTCCCGTCCACGGGAACACGTATGTTTTATGGCCTGATCAGGCCAAACTCATCCATAATGAGCCGGACAAAGGCAACCCTTCGCCTGCGGGCAAAGGAGGCACGGGCGCTCCTCTCCCCTGAGGAGATCGCTATATACAGTGCAGGCATCGAGCGGCGGCTCCTCGCCCTCCTCAGCGGGTTTACGACCGTCATGGTCTACGTCTCGAAGACGCCGGAGGTCGAGACGAACCACCTGATCGCAGCCCTGAACCACCGGGGCGTGCAGGTCGTCGTGCCCATCATCGAGCGGGAGACCTGCGGCCTTCGCCTATCCTACCTCCCCGACCCTTCGGTCCTCGTCCCGAGCACGTTCAACGTCCCCGAACCGATCGGGCACGAACTCCCTGCCCGCCCGGCGGATATCGAGGCTGTCATCATACCGATGCTCGCCTTCGATCTCGAAGGAAACCGGCTCGGCTACGGTGCAGGCTACTATGATCGCTTTCTCTGCAGGTATCCCCACCCACAAAAAATCGGTATTGCATTCTCCTGCCAGCAGATAGAGCACATTCCCGCCGACGAAAACGACGTGAAGGTGGACTGCGTCGTTACAGAAAGAGGGATACTCCAGTGCGGCAGATGAGGTGACGTAGGAAGAATATATATACAAGTCTGCGCTAACCTATGGTAAACCTCACGGGAGGAGATTGTTCACATGGCAAATACTGAATCCATTGAAGTTACCATCAAGGAGGCCGCACACGAGGATGCCGGCCGGGGAATAGCCAGACTGAGCATCGACACCATGAAGGCTCTCGGTCTCGTCAGCGGCGACGTAATCGAGATCGAGGGACGCCATAAGGCAGCAACGCTTGTCTGGCCCGGATTCCCACCGGACACCGGAAGGGCGATCCTGCGCATCGACGGCAATATCCGGAGCAACGTCGGGTCAGGGATCGATGATAAAGTCCGGATCACGAAGACCGAGGTCGGGTATGCAAAGAAAGTAACCATCCAGCCGACCCAGCCGATACGTCTGGTGGGCGGCGAGCAGTACCTCAGGAGAGTCCTCCGGGGCAGGCCGGTCACGGAAGGGCAGCTCATCAGGGTCAACATCCTTGGAAACCCGCTCACGTTTGCGATCGCGAAAGTAGCACCGAAAGGCATCGCCATCGTCACCGACAGCACCGAGATCGAACTCAAGGAGACCCAATATGAGCCCAAAGAGGGACGGCGGGAGACGACGGCGGGGGATATTCACTACGAAGACATCGGCGGCCTCGACCGCGAACTGCAGCTCGTCCGGGAGATGATCGAACTCCCGCTCCGGCACCCTGAACTCTTCGAACGCCTGGGCGTCGAGCCACCGAAAGGCGTCCTGCTCTACGGCCCTCCGGGGACGGGTAAGACCCTGATCGCGAAAGCGGTAGCAAGCGAGGTGGATGCCCACTTCATCACACTCTCGGGCCCCGAGATCATGAGCAAGTACTACGGTGAGTCCGAGGAGCGCCTGCGAGAGGTCTTTGAGGAGGCACAGGAGAACGCACCCTCGATCGTCTTCATCGACGAGATCGACTCGATCGCGCCCAAGCGGGAAGAGGTAAAAGGCGAGGTCGAACGCCGGATCGTCGCCCAGCTCCTCGCCCTGATGGATGGGCTGAAGACCCGGGGGCAGGTCGTGGTGATCGCCGCAACGAACCTTCCCGATATGATCGACCCCGCTCTGCGGCGCGGCGGCCGGTTCGACCGTGAGATCGAGATCGGCATCCCCGATACCCGGGGGAGACAGCAGATCTTCCAGATCCACACGCGCGGCATGCCGCTCGCCGAGGATGTGAACCTCGAAGATTATGCCCGTTCCACGCACGGTTTCGTCGGCGCCGATATCGCGCTGCTTGCAAAAGAGGCGGCGATGCATGCGCTCCGCCGGATCATCCCCCAGATCAAGATCGAGGAGGAGATCCCCGCTGAGATCATCGATCAGCTCCGCGTGACGAACGAGGACTTCATCGAAGCGCACAAGCATGTTGAGCCGAGCGCGATGCGCGAGGTGCTCGTGGAGATCCCGGATGTCAAATGGGAGGATGTCGGCGGGCTTGATGACGTAAAGGCCGATCTCGCAGAGGCCATTGAGTGGCCGCTCAACTATCCGGAGGTATTCGCATCGCTCGACACCGAACCCCCCCGCGGGATACTGCTCTTCGGTCCGCCCGGGACCGGGAAGACACTCCTTGCAAAGGCAGTTGCAAACGAGAGCGAGAGCAATTTCATCTCGATAAAAGGCCCCGAGCTCCTCTCGAAATGGGTCGGGGAGTCGGAACGCGGCGTTCGGCAGGTATTCCGGAAAGCAAGACAGGCAGCACCGTCGATTATCTTTTTCGACGAGATTGATGCACTTATGCCCAAACGTGGATCTTATATAGGATCATCGCACGTAACTGAAAGTGTGGTGAGCCAGATCCTGACTGAACTCGACGGCCTCGAAGAGCTCAACAATGTCGTGGTTCTCGGCGCTACCAACCGCCCGGACATGCTGGACGATGCGCTGCTTCGCCCCGGCAGATTTGACCGGATCATCTACGTCCCGCCGCCCGACCGGGAAGGCAGGAAGAAGATCTTCGAGGTGTACCTGAAAAACAGGGAACTCCTCGCAAACGATGTGAACATCGAGGAACTGGTCGACAGAACCGAGGGTTACGTCGGCGCCGATGTCGAGGCGCTGGTCCGTGAGGCAAAGACTTCCGCCATGCGCGAGTTCATCGCTCTCATGGCCGGAAAGACCGAAGAGGAGCGGCGTCAGGCGATCGGCAACGTGAGGATCACGAAGACGCACTTCGAGGATGCCCTCACCCGTGTGAGAGGCACACTCGATCTCGATCGGTTGGAGGAGAACGAACGCCACTCCTGGCAGATCCTCTACAACCAGGAGCAGCGGTCGGCACTCGAAGACGCCATATCGACAGTCAACCGTGCCCGGATGCGGGAGGCCGGAAAGGCCGAGCAGGAAGTCAACGATCTCGCGCAGGCCCTCAAGGATGAGGTCTACCGGAGGAAGAAAGACTTCGGTGAGGTCAAACGCCTCACAAAGGAGTTGAAGGCCAGAATGGAACGGCCGCTGCCCCAGGCGGGCATGGCGTTCTGATGGGGGCCTCGAGCCCCCTCCAACAGATAGAATCAACGTGATGCACATGAGTGACAGCCCAGCAGACATCTTCGAGCAACTCAACGAACTGATGAAACGTCTCATGGAGCAGGGGC
>JAAZGM010000062.1 GCA_012511245.1 Methanomicrobiales archaeon
CGGCACGGCAGAGTCTTCCTCCTCACCGCCCCGCCGGAGGTCATATCGGGGCGAATCGCCGGGAGCGACCGGCCGGGGCTGACCGCTCTCGCGCCGGAAGAGGAGTTGCAGGCACTCCTTCTCCGGCGAAGGGAATCCTACCTCGGTTCAGCCGTCGTCTGCATCGATACCGGGAGCCGCACGCCGGATGGGGTCGCGGAGGTGATCCTGCACCGGCTCCACGGTGAACGCGGCCCTTTCCCCGATCGGGACGGTCTCCTTGAGCGACTCGGACTCTCCGCCCTCCGCAATATGATCGACCGCGACCCGGGCCTCATGGTGTGCGGCATCGCCGGGAACCCGTGCACCCATAGCAAAAGCCCGTTCCTCTACAACCGGCTCTTTGCGCACTTCGGGATGAACTACCACTACACCCGCTTCGAGTGGCCGGATGCGGAAACCATCGTCCGCCTCGCCTCACTCCTCCCCCTGAAGGGTCTATCCGTCACCATACCGTTCAAGGCCGACGTGATGCGTTATCTGGATGAGGTCGATGGACATGCGGCGGCGATCGGGGCGGTGAACACCGTCGTCCGGTGCGGCGGGAGGATGTACGGCCACAACACCGACTGGCCGGGCATCCGGGTCCCGCTTGGACACCGGCGGGGTAGCCGGGCGGTGGTGCTCGGTGCCGGGGGTGCGGCGGCCGCGGCGGTTTATGCCCTTCAAACGCTCGATATGGAGGTCACGGTGCTTGCCCGGAGGGCGGATGCGGCGCGGGTGCTTGCGGAGCGGTTCGGCTGCCGGTGGGGCGGTCTCGAAGGGTTCAAAGGGGCTGATGCCGATGTTGTGGTGCACGCAACATCGGTCGGGATGGAGCCCGACGCCCGGAGCCTGCTTGCCGCCTGCGATCTCGAGCGGAAGACGACCGTCTTCGACCTCGTCTATACGCCGCCGGAGACGCCGCTTATCCGGGCGGCGAAGGAGGCCGGGTGCGAGACGATACCCGGCACGGAGATGTTCGTCCACCAGGCGGTGGAGCAGTTCCGGCTGATCACCGGGATTCGCGTCACGCCCGAACTGGTGCGGGAGATGCTGTCATGAACACGTTCGGGAGAAACTTCAGGTGCACGACGTTCGGCGAGAGCCACGGGCCGGCGGTGGGCACGGTCGTCGACGGCTGCCCGGCCGGCACCCCCCTCACGGAGGCGGATATCCAGCCCTACCTCGACCGGAGGCGGCCGGGGAAGAGTCCGCTCGAGTCCGGCCGGCAGGAGACCGACCGGGTGGAGATCCTCTCGGGGGTCTTTGAGGGGCGGACGACCGGCGCTCCCATCGCGCTTCTCGTCCGGAACCAGGACGTCCGGTCGGAAGACTACGACGCGCTCCGGGACGTATTCCGGCCGGGGCACGCGGATTACACCTGGCAGGCGAAGTATGGCCTGCGCGATCACCGGGGGGGTGGGAGGAGTTCCGGCCGGGAGACCCTCGCCCGGGTCGCCGCCGGGGCGGTGGCGGTGCGCTGTCTTGCGCCCCGCGGCGTTGTGATCCGGGGAAGAGTCGTCGAGGTGCACGGGGCGACGGAGCCGGGGGCGATGGAGGCGGAGATCCGTGCCGCTCGCGACGCGGGCGACTCCGTGGGGGGGATCGTCGAGGTGACGGCATCCGGGTGCCCGGCGGGGCTCGGCGATCCGGTCTTCTCGAAGCTCGACGCCGCCATCGCCGGGGTGATGATGGGCATCGGTGCGGTGAAAGGTGTCGAGATCGGCGAGGGGTTCGGCGCCGCCCGGCTCTTCGGGAGCGAGATGAACGATCCGATCACCGGAGCCGGGTTTTTAAGCAACCGTGCGGGCGGCGTCCTCGGCGGGATCAGCACCGGGCAGGA
>JAAZGM010000356.1 GCA_012511245.1 Methanomicrobiales archaeon
GGCTACTACTATGCCTCGATCCCCTCGCTTCCGGGGTGTTTTACGCAGGCAAAGACTTATGAAGAACTGATAAGGCGACTTGACGAGGCAATTTCGCTGTATCTTGAGGTCAATGAACCGCCCGAACCGGATGAATTGCGAGAATTCGTGGGGGTTCAAAGAGTTGAAGTTGAGTCCTGTCAGGGCTGAAAAAGCCATAAAGGTACTTGAAGAATCCGGTTTTTCTTTTGCACGCCAAAAAGGCAGCCATATCATTTTAAAACACCCCGATGGAAGAAGTATCATTATTCCTGATCACCAGGGAGAAGAACTTGGAAGGGGAATACTTAGAGCGATCATTCGTCAGGCTGGCCTCACCCGCGAAGAATTTCTGACGAAATTGATGAGATACTAATCTCCATTAACTCTGTCAAGCCCTCCAATAGCGTCGTCGTCCTGTTGTAATGGACAGCCTACTGTATCCTCAGTATCTCATTAATGGTCTATTTCGTCCTATGTTGCGCCTTCTGATATTGGCTTCCACCCAGAGGAGCAGGGGTGGTTCCTTTTGCACGATGTTATGTGGCAAGTATGTAGCGAGACGTGGTGTGCTCATGAATCTATCGCTCTCCCCTCGTAGTTCCCACCTTTCCGATCGCTATCGTTAGCCCCGCACCGGGGTCTTCACGGCAATGCGAGGGGCAACGGCCCAGCGAAAATGCAGGTGCAATGCCCTTTTAACTCCCTTTACAGAATCTTTTCGCAAGTATCTCCTACAATATCCTCCGTCGGAGATGCGGGCAGAGTGGGAGGCTATATATCTCTTTATGAGGTGGAAATAGGAAAATCCATCTCGTGAACCCCATCGCAAATTCCCTGCAATTCACATCATCACCGCTCCGCCGCGGTTCGGATGATGGGTGAAGAAAATACCTGCGCAGATACGGACGAGGTCTCGCAAGGTGAGCAGCATGCAAACCTTCATTCGATATACCTGAGTATACCAATATATGACGAGTACCACCATCAAGATCGACGTCGAACTCAGGGATCGCCTCAACGCCTTGAAAGTCCATCCCCGAGAGTCATATAACGAAGTGATCGAACGCCTGGCCGAGATGGCAATCGATGAAGAACCGCTCAGCGAGGAGACAATCCGGAGAATCGAGCAATCACTTGAGGACCTCAGGGCCGGGAGAATCTACACCCTGGAGGAGGTCATGACGGAGCTGAAAGAGGAATGACCTACCGTGTGGTCATCACCGCAGCAGCCCGTCATGATCTCAAGAGCATACCACGACCCATAGCAGTCAAGATAGGCGAGGAGATCGCATCACTCACCGGCGAGACCGATCCGAAGAAGCATCTCAAACAACTGAAGGGAGCACGCAACCCCCCGCTTTACTCGTTCCGGATCGGGGATTATCGTGCGATCCTCTCGATCATAGATGATCTTCTGGTGATCCATGTCATCGTGGTTGGACATCGAAGCAGGGTTTATCGGAGGTTTTGAGCGAGAGAACTGCAGGGGCCATGGGTTCCCCCATCCATGCTCACCCAGGGGTGTGCATGGGTAGGTAGATCAACCCTCCGCCCCCCTACTCCCAGCAGAACGTCTCCATATCGTACCCGGCGTGGGGCATCCCCGGCGGGACCATGTGGCTCATATGGATACACCGGTAGTCCCTCGCCCCGACGTCGTGGGCAAACCTGACCGCCTCGGCGTAGTTCATGTGCTTGGTGATATTGTAACCCTCGGGGGCGATGGCATCGACGAAGAGGAGGTCGATATCCGTCTTTTCGAGGAGTTCGCGGCTTGCCTCCGGGATATCCTCCCTCGTATCGGCGGTGTAGGCGACCGTGACGCCGTCGTGCTCCAGGAGGAGCCCACAGGTGTAGACCGGCGGGTGGTTCACCTCGAAGAACGTGAACGTCACGCCGAAGAGGTCGAAGGGCTCGTAGACCGGGACCGGGTGCTTCTCGAACGGCAAAAAGTGGAGGTAGCGTGAGCAGTAGTCCATCACCGGCGGCGGTGCGTAGGCCGGGGGAACCTTCTGGACCCGGTAGAACTCGCCAAAGCCGA
>JAAZGM010000357.1 GCA_012511245.1 Methanomicrobiales archaeon
ATCCACTCGACCCTCCCCCTGGTCATCTTCTACGGGAACCTCGGGTTCGAGCCCATCCCGGAGAAAAGACTCCCGGAGAGCATCAAGGAGCGGTTTAACTTCTGCTTCGGGGAGATGGAGGGGTGCAACGTCGCCCCCATGATGCGGAGCCCGGGGACGGGATAGATCTCAAGTTTTCTGGATATTTGAGGTGCTCCATGCCTTCATCCCGTTTTCACCGAGATCACGCAAGTGATGTTGCACCCTCAGCACACTCGCCATATTCTACCTGCCCGAGGTCCTGTCCAGGGGTAAACCTGATGCATGTTGAAGACAGGTTAGGCCGCGCTGTCTGAGGAGGCCTGCACCGGTATGATAAGCATCGACTACATCGTTCCCACCTGGAACAGTGAGTCAACATTAGAACTCGCACTCTCCTCTATTCGAAGGTACGGATCCCCGAACAGGATCATCGTCATCGACAAACACTCTACGGATCGCACCGCGACGATCGCCGGAAAGTATGACTGCGAGGTCATCCCGTCGGACAGAGGCCTCGGAGCCGCAAGAAGGCTTGGGGCGCGCGAGGCCGGGACGGACCTCATCGCCTTTGTCGACTCAGATGTGGAACTTCTTCCAGACTGGGAAGAAGTCCTGCTGGCTGCTGCTGATCGGCGGTATCCAGATGCAGGAGTGATCGGCGCGCTGTATGCGGACGATTATATCCGGCCGCTAACCGAGCCGGCCTCGTTCCTCGGGGGTAACGGGGCATTCGGCTGCTGCGTGACGCACAGGAGATGCGTACTGGCATGCACCGCGCTCGACGCCTTCTCAAGCGGAGAGGATGCGCTCTATGCCGAATTTTTGGCGGAGAAGAACCTCCGATGGTATATCCTGCCCGTTTACGTCCACCATCACCAGGAGATGCGGGATATTCCCGGTTCACAGAGGTGGCGCTGGCTGGGGGCCGGACTCCGGCGGCGGAAAGGGTTTCGCCTCTCGATATGTAAGTCCGTCCTCGGCGGCGCAGTTGTCGGACTCCCGATGAACGGCCTGGACCTTTCCTACCGGGAGAATGTGACCCTGCGGCTGAACTACTTCATCGGGTATATGCTTCCTGACAGGTACTTCGAGATTGACCGGGGAAAGAAGAGATCTTAACCGACACCGCGAGCGGGGCCGGGTCTAGTGCTCGATCTTCTTGATGTGCTCTATAGCGTTCTCCGCGAGCTTCTCCCTTCCCTGCAGTTCGGCGACGTCCCGGATAGCCTCGAGCATATGGACGGAGTCTTCAAGGAAACTGAGGATGTCGGCAGGGTAGAGGTCGATCCCGTACTCGTCGAGGAGGTGGGCGCTGATCTGGCGGTGATCAAGCCCCAGCTCCCGGAACTCGATGATGGTGAGGGTGAACTTCCTCTCCGGGCACCCGCAGAAGGGTGCGTTCTTGCACGTGCAGTCCATGAAGTCGCGGAAAAAGGCCTGGAGTTGCTCATGCATCCGCCGGTCGAGGTTCTCGAAGTTGATCGCCTTCCCGAGCGACTCAAGAAACGCGCCCGAGAAGACATGGTCCGGGAGCCG
>JAAZGM010000358.1 GCA_012511245.1 Methanomicrobiales archaeon
ATAAAGGATTACGGCACGCTATATTTAATTTAGCTGATTTCGAGCCCGTATAAACGAGATTTGTTTTACCACCTCGATAAGCATAAAAAGTATGCGGCGTATCCAGGGATCCGCCACCCGGAAATGGGCGAAATGTGGGGCATCGGTAGGACGGTTGGTCTGCAGGTAGATGGTACCAGAACGAGAGAAAAGAAGATCCTGGTATGGTTTTCGTCTCGATCGGCCTGGAGTAAGAAGATTTCCCGCCTCGCGAGCTCCTTACGGCCGCAGAAGGATGCACCCGGCCGGGGGGTGATTGAAGATCAGGTGCGTCGTCGCTTCATCTCGTCCAGGAGCTCGCGGCGGACCCCTTCGATGCGCTCGTTCACCATACGGACGAGCGGTTCGTTCTCATAGTTGTCATATGAAGGAGCCTCCCGAGATCGAGTTTCTTCAAGCGTCTTGATCTTCGTCAGCTCCCCGATGACAGACTGGGCCATATTCGAGTACTCACCGTTATCGACCTTATCTTTCAGCCACCGGTAAAGGTGGCCCGGCAGCCGTACGCCCACCTGCTTGCTTGAGATGCTGTCGGAGAGGCCCATTATTCCATTCAAAGATTCCATTTGAACGATTATATTACATTGTTTTTATTTTTCCAGCGAGATACCATGGGGTATCTATAGATATCATTAAGCCATCGATAGCACAACACCGAAGCATGAAACAGTGCGGGGTTGATTGGTTTCGATCTACCGAAAACCCCGGATAGGAGGTTAAAATGTCAAAAAACACTCTATTAAATGAGATCTACTCCATGCAAAGCAGGATGGGTTACTGTGTGCGCGGATCGGATCAGAGACCGGAGACCACATGCCCTTCAAATGATGACGTGGCTGATGCACGCGCGCCCTGTCCTTTCTGCGGGAGCCGACGCCACATCGAGGATGCTGCTGCCGTCGGTCTGGAGATACATACCCCTCGCCAGTGCTTCCGATGCGGCCGCCGGTTCGATGGTCAAAAACCGGTGTGCTCCCGATGCGGGTCTCCGGGAGTGTATATCGGTGTCGTCAATGCCGACGAACTTGGCCTCTACGCACAGTACCGCTGCTCTGAGTGCAGCCACGGATTCATGGTGCGGGCGGACGACGGCGGAGATACCCGCCAGGTCATGCGGCATGTCTGATCCAAACGGATCCGCCCCTCCTCGCCGTAGAGTTACACCGGAAATTCTCGGGTAAAAAGGGACGATTATGTCCCGATCGTCCAGCTGCTCATGTAGGTCTTCTGCTCGGGCGTCAGCCGATCGATCGAGAGGCCGAGCGCATCGAGTTTCAACCGTGCCACGGCCTCATCGATTGCGGAGGGGACATCGTGAACACCGGGAGCGACATCACGGCCGTGTTTCGCGATGAATTCAGCGGACAGCGCCTGGACGGCGAAACTCAGGTCCATGACCTCGATGGGATGTCCCATACCTTTTGGCGTCGCAAGGTTCACGAGTCTCCCTTCGGCAAGGATGTGGATGGCTTTGCCGCCGAGGATGTAGGTGTCGATGCCGTCGCGGTGGACAATGGAGTCCGCGTGTGCCGCAAGCCAGTCAACATCGATCTCGACGTTGAAGTGGCCGGCGTTTGCGAGGATTGCACCGTCTTTCAAGTTCGAGAAGTGCCGCTCTGTGAGGATGCTCGTGTTCCCGGTGGTGGTGACGAAGATGTCGCCGAGGAGCGCCGCCTCATCCATCGTCATGACGTCGAACCCATCCATGTGCGCCTGAAGCGCCCGCCGGGGATCGATCTCGGTCACGATGACGCGGGCGCCGAGGTTTCGGGCCTTCTGCGCGAGCCCCCGACCGCAATAGCCGTATCCGGCGACGACGAACCGCCTGCCGGCGATGAGGACGTTTGTTGTGATCATGATCGACGCAAGCGAACTCTCGCCGGTGCCGTGGACGTTGTCGAAGAAGTGCTTCATCGGGGTGTCGTTGACGGCGATGACCGGGAACTTGAGTGCTCCTTCCTGCGCCATCGCGCGGAGCCGATGGATGCCGGTCGTGGTCTCCTCGCACCCGCCGACGACCGCATCGAGCACGTCCTGTCG
>JAAZGM010000359.1 GCA_012511245.1 Methanomicrobiales archaeon
CTTTAAGAGACAATATGCGCCACGTACTGACTGATGAAGCATATCAACGCAAAGGGAGAGATCTTTCAGCAAACTTCGGTTCGGATCCGTGAGAATGTCTACCTCCTCGCGAAGGGTGCGATCATCCCATGTCTGAAGCAGCAGAGCAGGGCGTGATTGCCGTGCTGCATGCACGAGGCGTCGAGGTCTGAGGGGTGTATGACAAGATACGAGATCGTATACACAGAGGCGGCAAAAAAACATCTTCAGGCAATCAAGCGCGGAGATAACGAGTATGTCAAAAAAATCATCGATAAAATAGAGTTCTGCCTGGGCGAACACCTGTTCACTTCGATCAAACAGTGCAATAAGAAGAAACTGAAAGGGAGGGAGAACACTCACCGGCTACATGTTCAGCGGAAGTACACGGTGTTTTATAAGGTGGTGAAAGCAGAGCAAAAAACATCTGTGGAAATCCATGAGGTTATGGGGTTCGAGGCGGCGCACAAGAAGTACTCACACGTCGATTTATAGCCCCAACATCTTTTTTATCTCAGCATGGGTATATTTCCGACCCTCCCCCCATTTCCGCATGTCTGCATCCAATCTATCGATGCTGGCCTGGATTTCAGCCTGAGTGGGGGTTCTTTTAGTCTTCGGGGTTGCTGCCTTCTTCCGCTCGGCTACCGTCTTCGTCGGCATACAGATGACGTCTGTATCTAGGGGGATATAGTTTTGGGGATGGGGGGGATCGCTTTCGCGCCGTGCGGTTACAACTGTGCACAGGCGGTCAGTTCGGTCTTTACAGACGATACCGGGGTGCCGGAAGAGATCATTCTCCGGACGGCGATCAGGTTCGGCGGAGGGATGGGGCGTACCGGGGGCACCTGCGGGGCGATCTCGGGTGCGGTCATCGTCATCGGACTCATGGCCGGGAGCACCGACCCCGCAGAAAAAGAGGCGAAAGAACTGACATACACCCTCACGCAAGAGTTTATCGAGCGGTTTACCGGGAAATACGGCAGTGTCTCCTGCACCGCCCTCCTCGGCTGCGACCTCTCGACCCGGGAGGGATCTGCCCGGGCGCGCGAAGAAAACCTCACCCGGACGCTCTGCCCCGGCTACATCAGGGATGTGGTCGAGATCCTCGAAGAAGTCCTCGCACCTCTCACTTCCAGGCGACCCACCACGCGGTGAGCGGTTCCGGGAGAGACGGGACTCTGAGCCTTTGCCGCAGATCTGTCGTACCGAAACTCTTTGCTGCAAGCGCCCGTTTCTCGACGACATGCCAGGAGAAGAATGCGAGGGCGAACGTTGCTGCAAACGAGAGCCCGAAGAGTGCCGGGAGAAGGAGCATGTTTCCTGTTGCCTGGATCAATGTCTGCTGGACCGGATAGTGGTAGATGTAGATCCCGTAGGAGAAGTCCCCCGACCGCCCGAAGGTGTTCAGGTATGGAACCGGGAGGTGCGCGGCGTAGATGGTGAGGTAGGGGATGGCGATCACCCCGGCCATGGTCTGGAGCGGCGTCATGACGGGGAGGATGAGCAGCAGGAGCAGTGCCCCGGCGATGACCGGCCGGTAGGTGATGCGCTCCCGGTTGAGGTAGAGGTATGCCCCGATGAGGAAGTAAAGGGTGAACCGGACCTTCGCCATCCGGGGATCGTCGAACCAGTAGATCCAGGCCAGAGCGTTCACGATGATGAGGGCGGGGATGGCTCCCCATCGCCGGAGGAGCCCGGCGATCCCGAGGAGTGCGATGACCCCGTACATGGCGACCTCGACGGGTATCGTCCAGAGCGATCCGTTGACGTAAGTCCAGGGGTTCTCCTGGAAGAGACCGATTGCCGACCCGTCTTCAAAGAACGGGGCGGTTGCAATTCCCTCCGGGGAGAAGAGGGCGGAGAAGTACTCCCCCGACGAAAGGGATGTCATCAACGGGCCGATGACGAAGAGCGTGATGAAGATCGCGAGGACGAGTGCCGGAACCACACGGAGGAACCGTTTCCAGGCGAACTTGAGCGGTGATGCGGTCGAGATCCAGCTCATCGCGATCAGGTAGCCGC
>JAAZGM010000360.1 GCA_012511245.1 Methanomicrobiales archaeon
ACCCCGCCCTCGGTATCCGCGCCTGCCATAGAAGAGAATATTCCGGTTAACCGGATAAAAGGCTGATCATATCGAACCGGATACAGGAGTACTTCCCCGTTCGAGAGATTTGCGGAGAACACTCCTTGAGCAGAACAGGGACGGGGGTGTCCGGATACTCACCGGTATCCGGGCATCGCTTGATGAGATCCGGCGGGGCGAGTTCGTGACCCCTGAAGCGTTGAAACGGGATCTGGGGATAGAGCAATCCGGGGTGTCGCTCAGGGCCTATCCCCCGGACCGGTCGTTATAACGGTCGGCATGCTCCATCATTCTGCGGGCCATCGCAACCCGCCTCTGCGGCGGCATCCCGGCCCGGGAGCATCGAACCGTCACGTAACGGACGTGAGCCCCTGCACCTCTTTCCGAATCGGCAAACGCGGCAACCTCATGGTAGTGTCATCGAGGGCACCCTCTTGAACTCAACCCGCTCTGACTCTCCACCCCGGATGAGGGCGAAGAGGTGATCGAGATCCATAGTTACTGTAAACCACTGTAACAGGGAAGGTAGGCGACTTACTGTATCATAATTCAGTGATTCAGTATGATACAGTAACATCCGGATAAATGACGCCGGATCTCACACACCGGCTCATTCACAACCGCCCGGCAAAGAACCTGACCTTCACCACCTCGACCACCGCAAGGTAACCCACCACCAGCCCGGCGAGGACCAGGTAGAAGTGCGGAGGCAGCGGAACAAAGCCGAAGGCTGCCCCCAGGGGGAGGAAGGGCACCACGAGGGCGGCGGCGACGACCGCGACGGTGCTGAGGGCCAGCTGCCAGCTCGGTCTGCTCCGGTAGAACGGGCTCAACCGTGTCCTGATGATGAAGATGATCAGGGTCTGGGTGACAATCGACTCGATGAACCACGCGGTCTGGAAGAGAGGGGCCGTTGCATGGAAGACCAGCAGGAGGATCCCGAAGGTGAGGAAGTCGAAGAGCGAACTGATGGGGCCGAAGACGAGGATGAAGTCCCTGATGAAATGGATGTCCCAGCGCCTCGGGCGGGATATGTAGTCGTCGTCGACGCGGTCGGTCGGGATCGTCGACTCGGAGAGGTCGTAGAGGAGGTTGTTGAGGAGGATCTGGATCGGGAGCATCGGCAGGAAAGGCAGGAACAGCGACGCTCCTGCGACGCTGAACATATTGCCGAAGTTTGAACTCGTCCCCATCATGAGGTACTTCATCGTGTTCCCGAACGTCCTGCGCCCCTCCATGACGCCGTCCCCGAGGACCTGAAGGTCTTTTTCAAGGAGGACAATGTCTGCAGACTCCTTTGCAATATCCACCGCCGTATCGACCGAAATACCAACGTCTGCGGTCCGGAGGGCCGGAGCATCGTTGATCCCGTCTCCCAGGAAACCAACGATGTGGTTGTTTCTCATCAGCGCCCGGATGATCTGGTCCTTCTGGATGGGCGTCACCCGGGCAAAGATCGTGGTCTCGTCGACCACCCGCGCAAGCGCCTCATCGGTCATGTGGGTGATCTCGGCACCGGTCAGGGACCGGCGCACCGGGAAGTCCAGGTCGCGGCAGATCTTCCTTGTGACCTGCTCGTTATCCCCGGTGACGATCTTCAGGTCAACCCCGTCGCTGACAAGCCGCTGGAGCGACTCCCGCGCCTTCTCCTTCGGAGGGTCGATGAAGGCCACAAAGCCAAGCAAGACCATCTCTTTCTCATCATCCGGGGTATAGACCGCCTTTGCATCTCCGGTTGGCCGGCAGGCGACCGCAAGAACCCGGAAACCGTCGGCGCTCAGCGCCTCGTAGCGGTGTTCCACTTCCTCCCGCAGTTCGCCGGTGAACGGCCGGACCCCTGCCCGGTCTCTGGTCGAAGAACAGATAGCAAAGACCTGCTCCGGAGCACCCTTTGTGACCAGGAACCGCTTGCCGTCCTTTTCGACGGTGACGGAGGCCCGCTTCCTGACAAAATCGAAGGGAATCTCGTCGACCTTCCTGTAGCCCTCGACCGGGATGTCGCGGTACGCGAGGATTGCCTCATCAAGCGGGCTCTTCAATCCTGTCTGGTTGAGGCTGTTGAGGTACGAAAAGAGCAGCACCGTCTCGTCGTCGTGCCCCTCCGGATCGGTGTGGAGCACGAGGGAGATGGCGTTCTCCGTCAGCGTACCGGTCTTGTCGGTGCAGAGGACGTCCATACTCCCGAAGTTCTGGATCGCCTCAGGGTGCTTCACGAGGACGCCCTTCTCCGACATGGCAATGGCACCTTTTGCAAGGTTTAAAGAGAGGATCATGGGGAGGAGTTCGGGTGTCAGCCCGACGGCGAGGGCCACGGCAAAGAGGAGAGATTCAAGGACGCCGTGCTTGAAGACGGCGTTGACCAGGAATACGACCAGCACCAGGAGGAAGGTGGTGCGCATGATCAGGTAACCGAAGTGCCGAAGCCCCCTCTCGAACTCGGTCTCCGGAGGACGTGCGGCAAGCGCCTCTG
>JAAZGM010000361.1 GCA_012511245.1 Methanomicrobiales archaeon
GAATTAAGGTGGATCGACAGTCTTTAATCATTACAAAAAAACATTTTTCCTCAAATGTCTTCGCGACGACCAATACAGTATATAAGCATCATCGGGATTGTCATTTTTCTGGTGATCCTCATCAACCTCGATATCTCTGCAATACTCACCATCCTGTTTTCCGCGAATATATACTACCTGTTTGCAGCTCTTGCGGTCAACGGGCTGATCGTCGTCATAAAAGCAAAAAAGTGGAATATCATCGTGGATTCGATCCGCTCGGGTTTTTCTCTATGGCAGAGCATCGTCGGCTTTTTGATCGGTTTTGCCCTCTCCACCCTGACACCGGGGAAGGTGGGCGATGCCGTCCGGTGCCTGTATGCGAGGAACGAATCATGTACAACAGGAATGGCGCTCTCGACCGTTGCAATCGATCGGATAATCGACCTGGTGCTTCTGTTTGCGTTTGGCATAGTCGCCCTGATCGCTTTCTCGGTCATCATCGGCGTCGAGATCCTCTCAGGCGGGCTGCTGCTCATACTCGTGGGTGCCATCGCGTTCGGCATCTTTGCCGTCTCCAGAAAGACCTATATGGAGAGGATCCTCAGACCGTTCTTTGCCGCCCTTGTCCCGGCCCGATACCGCGACCAGCTCTCAGGTTACTTCAATGACTTCTATACGGGGTTCGATGCATTCCTTGCTTCACGCCGGCAGCTGTTGAACTGCACCGGGGTCGGGATTGCATCGTGGATACTGGCCGTGGTATATGCATCTCTCCTCGGGATGTCCATAGGCGTCGACGTGGGCTACTACATGTTCCTCGTGATCCCGATCATCAGTATGCTGGATCTCCTCCCGATCAGCATCTCAGGTGTCGGAACCCGAGATGCCACGCTGATCTACCTTTTCGGCATCATCGGGATCGCTCCGGAGATGGCTATTGCCTTCTCGATACTCTATCTGGTATTCAGCTACTGGTTTGTTGCACTCGTGGGGCTGCTCTTCTGGTTCCTGTATCCCATCCCGCTAACCGGGCTCAGTGAGAGCGGAGCCCCGGTACAACAGAGCGGATCCTGACTATCCGGCCTCCCCATGCAGGGAACCGGGGGGTATCACCGTTGGGGGTGGCGGTCTCTACCCTGTAAGGCTCTATCAATAACCCCCGCCCCACCCGCGCCTCCGGCGCAAAGCCGCTGCCCGTGAAGATGTATGTTCGGTAAACGGCAGAGATGATTACAGGAGAAGGTGTGAGAGGGGGGGTAAAAAGGAGGTGCCCCTCACTCTTTGCGGCCGATGATACCAACAGCGTAGCTATAGTACTCCTTGTACGGAAGGTGCTTCTCGAGTCCGGCAAGCCTCCGCCGGGCGGAAAACGGAAGGATCTCCCTTGCGTTCGTTGCGAGAACCGGTGTTGCCTGGAGGCCGAAACAGCGCCCGACCCGGACGCCTGCATCCTCAAGCGTGGCCTTCAACCGCATCGGAGAGTAATCCTCCTCATACCCGAACTCAAACCGTTTCATCCGGTAGGCAACCTCCTTCCCGATCTTATACCAGAGGCAGAGAGTATTCGGGAC
>JAAZGM010000063.1 GCA_012511245.1 Methanomicrobiales archaeon
AGGGCGGCCGGCCCTACACCGTCCGGATGAGCCCTGCGAGGTACCGCCCGACCTCGCTCGTCTTCCTCGCGCCGCCCATGTCCCGGGTCACGTAGCCGTCGAGGATGCTTCGCTCGATCGCACGGAGAACGGCCGCCGCCGCCTCGTGCTCGCCGAGATGGTCGAGGAGCATCGAGCCCGCCCATACGGTCGCAAGCGGATTTGCGACGTCCTGACCGCGGTACTTCGGTGCGGAGCCATGGATCGGCTCGAACATCGATGTGCCCGCGGGGTTGATGTTCCCGCCGGGGGCAAGTCCGAGCCCGCCCTGGATCATCGCCCCGAGGTCGGTGATGATGTCGCCGAACATGTTCGGGGTGACGACGACGTCGAACCACTCGGGGTTCTTCACGAACCACATCGTGACGGCGTCGACGAAGTTGAACTCCGTTGCAACGCCCGGGTACCCGGCGGCGACCTCTGTGAAGACGTCGCGCCAGAGGCCGTAGACGTCGGAGAGGACGTTTGCCTTGTCGACCGACGTGACCCTCTTCTCCCGCTGCACGGCGAGGTCGAAGGCGTAGCGGATCGCCCGCTCCGCACCCGCCCGGGTGACGACGCCGATCTGGTAGGCGAGCTCTTCAGCGTCGGTCTCGACGTCGAGGCCGAATTTAACATTGTATATATCGCGGACGACCTCGAGGGTCTTTTCCTCGCGCTTCCCGGCAAACCGGGAGCCGATACCGACGTAGAAGTCCTCGGTGTTCTCCCGGACGACGACAAAGTCGATATCTTCGGGGCGCTTGTTCGCGAGCGGCGTCGCCACACCGTCGAGGAGTTTGATCGGCCTGAGGTTGATGAACTGGTCGAAGTGGAACCGGATCGCAAGCAGGATGCCTTTCTCCAGGACTCCAGGCTTCACCCGGTCGTCGCCGATGGCGCCGAAGTAGATCGCGGAGAACTTCGAGAGTTCACGGATATCCTCCTCGGTCAGGAGTTCGCCGGTCGCGAGATAGCGCTCCGCCCCGATATCGAACTCCTCCCACGCGATATCGAACCCGTAACGCTCGCCCGCGGCATCGATGACCTCTCTTCCTGCGGCGACGATCTCGGGGCCGATCCCGTCCCCGCCGATCGCGGCTACTCGGTGCTGCACGTCTTCACCTCATCGAGATCCTTCGCGTAGGCCACAAGCCCGCCGGCATCGACGATCTCCTTCATGAACCCGGGGACCGGCTCGATGGGGAACCGATCTCTGCCCACCTCGATGTAGCCTCCGGCGATATCCACCGTCACGGCGTCGCCGTCCCTGATGGCGTCTGCCCCGGCAAAGACCAGCGGCAGGAGCCCCGTGTTCACGGCATTCCGGTAGAAGATCCGCGCAAACGACTTCGCGACAACGACCTTCACCCCGGCGCCGAGGAGCGCGAGCGGCGCGTGCTCGCGGGACGAACCGCACCCGAAGTTGGTGCCGCCGACGACGATGTCGCCGTCCTGCACCTCTTTTGCAAACTCATCCCGTGTCCCCTCGAACGCGTGTTTCGCCAGTTCCGCCGGGTCGTAGATCGTGAGGAACCGCCCCGGTATGATTGCATCCGTATCGACATCGTCGCCGAACTTCCAGACTCGCATGGTTCACACCTCCCTCGGGTCGGTGATCTCGCCGTAGAGGGCGCTTGCCGCCGCCGTCGCCGGCGAGGAGAGGTAGACCGACGCCTGAGCGCTCCCCTGCCTCCCCCGGAAGTTTCGGTTCGACGTTGAGAGCGAGACCTCCCCCGGAGCAAGGAGGCCGAACGCCCCGCCCATACAGGGGCCGCAGCAGGGCGCTTCCACGAGTGCGCCCGCCTCGACGAACCGCTCGATCAGCCCCCCGCGGAGGGTCTTGAGGTACTCCGTCCGCGAGGCGGGGATGACGATCACCCGAACCCCGTCCGCGAAACGATCGGCGTTCCCGAGCACCTCCGCCGCCTCGGCGATGTCCTCGTAGCGCCCGTTCGTGCAGGAGCCGATGAAGACCTGGTCGACCTTCGTCCCCGCGACCTCCGTCACGTCCACGACGTTGTCGACGTTGTGCGGGACGGCGACCTGTGGCGCGAGGTCGGTGACGTCGTAGTCCCGCCGCTCCGCGTATGCCGCATCCGTATCGCCCGCGAGGTCGAACGGCTCGATATCGCGCCGGGCGGCGACGTAGTCCCAGGTGGCCGCATCCACCTCGACGATCCCGGCCTTCGCCCCCATCTCGATCGCCATGTTCGCACAGGTCATCCGGCCCGCCATATTCATCTCGTGCATCGCCCGACCGGCGAACTCGAGCGCCATATAGGTCGCCCCGTCGGCACCGATGTCGCCGGCAAGAGAGAGGATAAGGTCTTTTGGGCCGACCCGCCGGCCGAACGCCCCCTCGACCTCGATCCGGATGCTCTCGGGCACCCGGAAGTAGAGCGCCCCGAACTTCAGGACGAACCCCATATCGGTCGAACCGATCCCGGTCGCAAACGCTCCCGCCGCACCGTATGTGCAGGTGTGCGAGTCGGTCCCGACGATGATCTCGCCCGGCGCCGCCCGCCCCTTCTCCATCACGACCTGGTGGCAGACACCCTCGTGGAGGTCGTAGTTGTGGATCCCCTGCTCTTTTGCGAACTCCCGCATAAAAACGTGGTTCTCGGCGGCGGGTATCGAGTCGGCGGGTACCTGGTGGTCGAAGAGCATGATGATCCGTTCGGGATCATAGACGCGTTCTCCACCCATCTCGCGAAAGACCCTGACCGCAAGCGGGCCGGTGATATCGTGGATCATCGCTGCATCCACCGGTGCCATCACCACCTCTCCCGCGCGGACGGGTCTCCCGCACCGCTGCGAAAATACCTTCTCTGCGATAGTCGCCGACATATAGTATCGTGTTCTGGTACGCGTTCCGGACGTATCTAACTTGCCCGGACACGTCCGGTGGTGCGGAGGATCGGGGCTTTTTCCAGCCGATTTCACGGGACATCATCCTTATGTGGCCACATGTGGATTCTATAAGGAGAAGCGATGACCGACGGACCAACCCCGGCGATGCGACAGTATTACTCGGTGAAGAACCGTCACCCCGACGCTGTCCTCCTCTTCCAGATGGGAGACTTTTACGAGACGTTCGGCGAGGATGCCGTCCTGGTGGCCCGTGAACTCGACATCACCCTGACAGCCCGGGGCAAGGATAAAAACGGCGAGCGGATGCCGCTTGCAGGCGTCCCCCTCCACGCCGCCGACGGCTACATCGCCCGCCTGGTGGCGAAGGGCTACCGGGTGGTGATCTGCGATCAGGTGGAGGATCCAAAGACTGCAAAAGGAGTCGTGAAGCGGGATGTCACGCGGGTAATCACCCCCGGAACGCTGATCGACTCCCAGATGCTCGGTTCACCCGGCGCCCACTACCTGATGACGGTCGCCCCCGGCAAGAAAGAGGTCTTCGGCCTTGCGTTCCTCGACGTCTCGACCGGCGAGTTCTTCGTCTCCACAGGGAGCGGCGAGCGCAACTATGCCGATATCGTCTCGGAGGCCGTCAGGTACCGCCCGGCAGAGGCGGTTCTCCCCGAGAGCCTCAGCAGCACGCTCGCCGCCCGCCTCGAATCCCTCGGGATGACGGTGAGCCGCTACCGCGACGACGCCTTTGACCCGGATGCGGCATACTCATACCTCTGCGGACAGTTCGGGACGGCGACGCTCGACGGTTATGGGTGTGTCGAGATACCCGGGGCGGTCGCCGCCGCCGGAGCAGCGCTCCTCTACGCCCGGGAGACACAACAGTCGTCCCTTACCCACATATCCGGGCTCTCGACACGGGTTCCATCGGAGACCATGCTGCTCGATGCGATCACCCTCAGGAATCTTGAGATCACGACGGGCATCCGGGGAGAGAGCGGTGCAACCACCCTCCTATCCGCGCTCGACGTCACGGAGACGCCGATGGGGAGCCGGACGATGCGGTCGTTTCTGATCGCGCCCCTGCTCGGGAAGGAGGCGATCGAGGCGCGACTCGATGCGGTCGAGTGGTTCGTCGACCACGCGCTTGAGAGGCAGGAACTTCGTGCCGCCCTCGATGACTTCGCCGACACCGAACGTATCGCGGGAAGGATCGCCTACGGGAATGCCGGTCCCCGGGATCTTGCGACGCTCCGGGACTCGCTCACCGTCATCCCGGACGTAAAGGCGCTCTTCCCCGACGACGCTCCCGCCCTCATCCGTGAGGCTCTCGATGCGATGGGCGAGCATGTCCACGTCGCCGACCTCATCGGCCGGGCGATCGTCGACGATCCGCCGGCACTCTCGAAATCCGGCGGCATGATCCGGGAGGGGTTCAACGCGAAACTCGACGAACTCCGGCACCTTGCGACGACCGGGAAGGACTGGATCGCGGAGTTCCAGCAGCAGGAGAGGGAGAGAACCGGGATCAAGTCGCTCAAGGTCGGCTACAACCGGATCTTCGGCTACTACATCGAGGTGACGAAACCGAACCTTCCCCTGGTGCCGCCGGAGTACGAGCGGCGGCAGACGACCGCGAACGGCGAGCGCTACACGATACCCGAACTCCGGGAGAAGGAGGCGATGATCGCGACCGCGGAAGAGCGCCTTACCGCGCTCGAAGCGGAGATCTACGCCGAACTCGTCCGGACGCTCGCGGTGGAGGTCGCCGATCTCCAGGCGACCGCCCGGGCGGTGGGGCTCCTCGACGTCTACGCGGCGCTTGCCGGGGTCGCCGCCCGTTACGGGTATTCCCGCCCCGCGATCGAGGAGAGCGGCCGGATCGTCATCCGCGACGGCCGCCACCCGGTCGTAGAGCGCCACCTCCCCGTCCCGTTCGTCCCGAACGACACCGATCTCGACAGCGCGGCCGACCAGATCATGATCATCACCGGCGCGAACATGGCGGGCAAGTCCACTTACATGCGGGCGGTGGCGCTCTGCTGTATCATGGCCCAGATGGGGAGTTTCGTCCCGGCCCGGCATGCCGCCGTCGGGATCGTGGACCGGGTCTTCACCCGGGTCGGGGCGTTCGACGACCTCGCCTCCGGGCAGTCGACGTTCATGGTTGAGATGCTCGAACTCGCGAATATCCTGAACAACGCGACATCGAGAAGTCTCGTCATCCTCGACGAGATCGGGCGTGGGACGAGCACGCTCGACGGATGCTCGATTGCCCGGGCAGTGGTGGAGTTCCTGCACGGGAAGGCGGCTTGCGGGCCGCGAACCCTCTTCGCGACCCACTTCCACGACCTGATCGACCTCGAAGGCGCCCTCAAACGGGTGAAGAACTTCCACTTCGCGGTGAAGGATACGGGGGCGGATGTCGTGTTCCTCCGTAAGATCATCCCCGGTGCGACCGACCGGAGTTACGGCGTCCACGTCGCCCACCTCGCCGGCATCCCGAAGAAGGTGACCGACCGGGCGATGGAACTCCTCAAAGAAGCCTCGGTGCGGGAACTCCCCACCGGGGTGCGGGCTCCTCGCTACACCCAGATGCTCCTCGTCGATCCCGGCGAAGGGGTCGTCGCGGAGAACCCGGCGGTCGGGGAACTCAAGAGGCTCAACCCGGACGAGATGACCCCGATCGAGGCGCTGAACGCCCTTTCCAGGCTTCAGAGGCTCGCAAACGGAGAGCGGGAGCGATGACGAAGATACGGGTCCTCGACCCGGATACCGTGAACCAGATCGCCGCCGGCGAGGTCGTGGAACGGCCGGCATCGGTGGTGAAGGAACTCATGGAGAACGCGATCGATGCGGGTGCGACGAGCATCCTCCTCGACGTCGCGACGGATATGGCGGGGGTAGCAAAGATCCGGGTGACCGATAACGGTGAGGGGATGACGGCGGAGGAGGCGGTGCTCGCGTTCCATCCCCACGCGACGAGCAAGATCCGGGATATCGACGACCTCTCGGCGATCAGGACACTCGGGTTCCGGGGGGAGGCGCTCGCGAGCATCGCCGCCGTCGCTGAGGTGACGATGATCACCCGCTCGCGGGGAGGGGGAGCGCTCGCCGGGACGCGGGTTGTTGTCAGGGGCGGCGAGGTCGTGGAGAAGAGCGAGGTCGGGGCGCCGGAGGGGACGACGATCGCGGTGGAGCGGCTCTTCTACAACACCCCCGCCCGCCGGAAGTTCTTGAAGAGCAGGAACACCGAACTCGCCCACATCTACGCCGTCGTCGAGAGTCTCGCCCTCGCCCACGGCGAGGTCGCCTTCCGGGTGGTGCACAACGGGAGGGAGCGGATGGCGACCCAGCGGTCGGGAGGGGCTCTGACGACCATCGCGGGGCTCTACGGCGCAGAACTCGCGCGATCGCTCATCCCGGTCGAAGGGAGGCTCCCGTTCCTCCGTATCGGCGGCTACATCTCCCGGCCAACGGAGAGCCGGGGAAGCCCATCGCAGATATCCGTCAGCATCAACGGGAGGAGCATCTCCTCCCGGCCGATCGCCGCCGCTGTCCGGGAGGGATACGGCACCCTCCTCCCGAAGGACCGCTACCCGGTGGCGTTCATCGAACTCTCGATCGATACCAATCTTGTGGACGTCAACGTCCACCCGACCAAACGGGAGGTCCGCCTCTCCCGCGAGCGGGAGATAACGGGGGCGGTTGCGGCCGCGGTGGAAGAAGCGCTCGCCGGGCACGACCTTGCGCGCGAGACACCGGCCGCCCCGGTGCAACAGCAGCAGTTCGTCCCTGGCGGGGCCGAACCGACACCGCCGCCGGTCGCCGAGACGGGGGCGTCCTACACGCCCGGCCACCGGGAACTCACGCTCTCCGATAAGCAACTCCGCCGGACGGAGACGGAAGGGGAAGAGAACCTCCTCCCCCCGATGGAGCCGATCGGCCAGGTGGCCGCGACCTACATCGTGGCGGAGGGGGCCGACGGCACCCTCTACCTCATCGACCAGCACGCGGCGCACGAACGCATCCTCTACGATCAGGTCGCGGAGCAGCGCGACCGGGAGGCCGGGGTGCAGGAACTGATCGCGCCGGTCATCCTCTCCCTCCCCCCGAAGGAGGCGGCCGCGCTCCGTGATGCGATCCCCCTCCTCGCGGACGGCGGGTTCACCGTCGAGGAGTTCGGCCGGGATACCTTCGCCGTCCGTGCGGTTCCCGCCGCCCTCGGCGTGGTCGAGGACCCGGGAGAGATCCGGGAGACGATCGCCGATCTTCTCGACGATAATCCCCGCACCACCCCCGACCGGCGTGAAACGGTCACCTGCATCGTCGCCTGCAGGGGTGCGGTGAAGGCCGGCGCACGCCTCACGCCCGAACAGCAGAAACGCCTCCTCGAACAGCTTGCCCGGACAAAGACTCCCTGGACCTGCCCGCACGGGAGGCCGACGGTC
>JAAZGM010000064.1 GCA_012511245.1 Methanomicrobiales archaeon
CCCCGATGTCGTGGGTCACGAGGACGATCGCCATCCGTTCGCGGAGTTGGTTGAGGATGCCGTAGAACTGCGTCGTCGTCGGGGCATCCACGTAGACCGTCGGTTCGTCGAGGAGGAGCACCTTCGGATCACCGACGAGTGCCCGGGCGATGATCGCCCGCTGCTGTTCTCCGCCGGAGAGATTCCGGATCTGCCGGTCGGCGAGATCGGTTATGTTCAGCGTCTCAAGCGCTTCTTCCGTCCGGGCATGGTCGTCGGCCCCATACCGCCGCGGGATCCGGGTTATGTGGCCGAGGCGGCCGGAGAGGACCATCTCCCGCACGGTGATGGGATACTCGAAGTCAAACGTCCGAAACTGCGGTACGTAGCCGAGGTTCCTCCTTGCCGCCGGTCCCGTGCCGCCGAGGATCCTGACTGTGCCGCGAGAGGGGGTGAGGAGACCGAGGATCACCCGAAGGAGCGTTGTCTTCCCGCCGCCGTTCGGCCCGATGATCGCGTAGAAGTCGTCGGGATAGATGGCGAGATTCACATCCTCAAGAATAGTGTGGCCGCGAAACCTGACCCTGACGTCCTCGACCTCGATAACGGGGGCGGTCATGGCCAGGTGCTCTGTGCAAATGCCGTTGCCACGTGGCGTGTGTTCGAAAGGTAATCCTTCTCGAGCGGACTCACCAGCACCACCCTGCCCCCGATCGCATCCGCGATCACCTCGGCGCTCCGGACAGAGTGCTCGGGTGACGCGAATATGACCCGGATCTGCTCATCTTTCGCCTGCCTGATGAGGTGCTCTATCCTCTGCGGTGAGGGCTCTTTCCCCTCGCTCTCGATTGAAACTTCGGTAAAACCGTAGTCCCGGGCGAGGTAGGCCCACGACGAGTGGAGGACCATGACCGTCTTCACACCGGACTCCGCAAGCGCACCGGCGATCTCTGCGTCAAGGGCATCGAGTTCTTCCAGGTAAGCATCGGCGTTCCGGCGGTAATCGTCGGCGTTCTCCGGGTCGACCGCTATGAGACCGTCACGGATGTTCCCGACCATGACCTTCGCGTTCTTCGGGGATGTCCAGATATGGGGGTCGGGCCGTCCGTGATCGCCATCACCGCCCGCGATCAGGTCGATCCCGCGTGAGGAGTCGACGATCAGCATATCGGGGTTCAGGGTGGCGATCTTCTCCCGCCAGATGAGTTCAAACTCTATCCCTGAACCGACCACGGCATACATATCCGCCCCTGCAACGTCGGCGAGGATCCCCGGCGACAGTTCGTAGGTGTGCGGATCGGCTCCCGGCGGCACCAGCAGGATCACCCGGACATGATCGCCTCCCACCCTTTCCACAAACTCCTGCTCAGGCGGTACGGTGACCGCGACGACGATCTCCCCACTGTCCTGCCGGTCAACTCCGGTGCACCCTGCCATGGCGGCAGCCATCAGCAGAAATACTGCGAATACGGCTGTGATGAGACTCTCCTGCATCCCCATCGATCTCCCCTCAAAGTTTGGTAGGTATCTAAATTTTTCTCCGCAGGATCAGGAGCGGTCGCCGTGAGACCCGCAGCAGCGGTGATCGTGCTCGATCTCCCCGCAGACGCTCATCATTGGGTGCCCGAGCGACGTGCACATCCTGTCGGTGAGGTCTTTTGAGAAGCACTGCTCGATCTTCCTCGCCTCCCTGCAGGCTTCTTCGGGTTCGAGGCCATGACGGCTGAGAATCAGGGCGACGAGTCGGTGGCGGCGGATCAGGAATCGGGCGTATTCAGCGCCGTGAGGGGTGAGGCTCACCCCGTGGTAGGGCGTATGCTCGATGTATCCGGCTTTTGCAATCTCTGTAAGCGCTTTCGTCACCGTCGAGGGTGCGACGGAGAAGCAGGCGGCGATCTCGGTCGTCTTCACGACATCGCCCTGCATATGGATGTATTTGAGGTATTCTGCCTTCTTCGAGGAGAGTTCCTGACCGGTGATCCCCTGCATGGAGAGGGATAGGTGCTGGCGGAAGAAAAAGTTTCGCAGGGGCTAAACTTTCTCGCCGCCGGATGGGACCAGTTCAGCGGTGACGTAGTGCCGGCGGTTCCCGGTTATCACCGCTCGTCCGGAGAACCCGAACGGCAGATCCTCTTTTATGACGACGTTGAGGTAGCAGGGGTTCCGGCAGACGGTCGAGCCCGGCGCGTTCTTCTCGGTCGCGACAACCGGCGTCACCCGCCCGAGCCAACGTTCGTTGTAGGCGTCGTATATCCGGTTTGCCTCGGCGAGCAGCATGCGAGAGCGGTCTTTTCGTATCCTCTCGGGGAGGTCTTTCAAGGCCGCCGCGGGAGTGCCGGGCCGCCGGGAGTAGCGGGTGATGTTCACCTTCACGAACGCCGCCCTCTGGAGGAGAGCGAGCGTCTGCGAGAACTCCTCGTCCGTCTCCCCGGGAAACCCCGTGATGAAGTCAGAGGAGATCATCATATCCGGGTAGCGTTCCCGGAACGTATCGACGATACGGACGATCTCGGCCGCCCGGTAGCCGCGCTGCATCCGCTCGAGGACACTGTCCGAGCCGGACTGGACGGGGAGGTGGAGGAACCGGAAGACCTTCTCGCTCTCGTAGGCATCGACAAGGGGCTCGAGGATCCTGAGCACCGCGGCCGGATTCATCATCCCCGGCCGGACGGCAAACTTCCCCGGGATCTCCACTATATCCCGGAGCAGTTTTGGAAGCGATTCGCCCCGGTCGAGCCCCCACGCGGCCACATCCTGCCCGGTCAGCTGGATCTCATAAGCGCCCGATGCGACGAGACCCCGGACGGCGTCGAGGATCGCCTCGCGCGATGCGCTCACGAGCCGTCCCCGGGCAAACCGGGTGAGA
>JAAZGM010000065.1 GCA_012511245.1 Methanomicrobiales archaeon
CTGATGTAGACGGGCTCCAGGAGCTCAACCTTGAGCCGGTCGAGCATCCCCGCCACGGTATCGACCGCCTTCCCGCCCCAACCGTATGACCCGATCACCGTTGCGTACCGGGTCTTCGGCCGGAGGAAGTTTGCGAGGTATGTGGCGTAGACCGCCTGCGGGTGCGGGCCGAAGATGACGGTCGGCGACCCGATCACGACTGTTGCGGCATCGACAAGCGCCTTTGCAAGATCCCCGATATCGGTCTTCGGGATATTGAACGGCTTGACCGGGATACCCCGCTCGATAAGGGCGTCGATGAGGTGGTCGACCATCACCTGGGTGCTCCCGTGCATGGAGACATAGGGGATGATCACCATGTTCTTCACCGCATCGTCCGTCCAGTCGCGGTATGCATCCATGATGAGCGCCGGCCTGTCATAGATCGGGCCATGGCTCGGGGCGATCATGCTGATCTCCCGCGTCGCGAGTTTTTCGAGGTGTCCTTTGATGCTTGAGCGGAACGGCATCATGATCTCGGCGTAGTAGCGTTTCGCCGACTCATAGATCACGCCCTCGTCGGGAACGTAGAGGCTGCTCGTCGCGTAGTGAGAACCAAGGAAGTCGCAGGAGAAGAGGATCCGGTCTTCCTTGAGGTAGGAGAGCATCGTCTCCGGCCAGTGAACCCAGGGGGCGAGGATGAACTCAAGTGTCTTGCCACCCAGGGAGAGGGTCTCTCCGTCGCTGATGATGATGAAGTGTTCATCCGGGATATGGAGGAGGTCGGCCAGGAAGTCCCGGCACTTCTGGTTCGTCACCACCTTTGCTTCAGGGAAACGATCGAGAACTGCCGGGATCGAACCGGAATGATCCTGTTCGGCGTGGTGTGCGATGATGTAATCGAGGTTTTTGATGCCAGCCCGATCAAGGTTCGCCATGAGGACGGCGGTCTTCGCCGGGTCGACGGTATCGAGCAGCGCCGTCTTCTCGCTTCCCTGGATGAGGTAACTGTTGTAGGAGGTGCCGTCGGGGAGCGGAATCAGTTCATCAAACATCCTGCGGTCCCAGTCGATGACCCCGACTGCGTGAACGCCCGGTACAATCTCACGCGCGGCCATATTTACCCGCCTCCACCAGACCACTCCAGGTCGATATATAGTTCATATAGGTATGTTCCAACATTGTCTTCACACTCCATAACATTCGACGGTCGGCATCCTTACACCGCGCCGGCCGGTAGACGTTAATCCTCCCCGAAGACTGATAACGGTTTCGACCGGGATCTGCGCTGACGAATCAGTGTATACTGTATTCTGTACGGATCCCTGACAAAACCCGGATCCAGATTCAGCGCTTTACTGATTCCGGCACCCGGCATCACCACCCCGGGTGAGATACGGGCATCGGTGCGTTATATCTCCCCGGGCGCATCCGGCGGGAGGAGAGCGGTCTGCCTCCCCTCCCCGACCCCGGTCTTCCGGGCGGCGTTTGCAAAGAGGTGGGCCTGCCGGGTCGGTTCCGGGAGGCGATATCCCCGTGCGGCCGAGAGGACGAGATCGACCGCCCGCGAAAGATCGATACGGTGGCCCACGGAGACGTAGACGGGTTTCACCCTGTCCTTCGTCCGCACCGCCATGCCGATCGTCTCGCCGTCGCGGAGTATGGGTGCGGTCGAGCCCCTGCCGGGTCCGGGTTCCTCAACTGTGCCGACGAGGAGGCTCTTTGCGACCCCGACGGTGGGCCGGTCGAGCAGGACGCCCATGTGGCTTGCGATGCCGAGCCTCCGGGGGTGGGCGATCCCCTGTCCGTCGAAGAAGATGACGTCCGGTTCGGAGACGAGCTTTCGGAACGCCCGGATGAGGGCGGGGCCCTCGCGGAAGGTGAGGAGGCCGGGGATGTAGGGAAACGCCGTCTCCGTGCAGGCGGCGACCCGTTCGACGACGGCGAGATCGGGGTAACTGAGGACGACGACGACCGCGTGGATATCGTTTGAACCTTTCGCGTAAGATGCGTCGACACCGGCGATGAGGGTGACCTCTCCGATGTCGCCCGTGAGGCGGACCCGGGTCCGGAGCGCCTCCTGGAGGTGGGCGGCCTCGCCCGGCGTCAGGTCGAAAGGATGGGTCTCTCTGATCTCCATAGTGGTCTCCCGCCGCATAGCGGCAGGCAGGGTTCAGAGGCAACTATCTCTCCAGTGATATATACATTGGGCGCCCCGGGCACCGGGGGAAGAGAGGGGGGTGAACCGGTGAAATGCCGTTATCGCCGCTCCTGAACCGGCACCGGGAGTTCAGGCGCTCGTGGGGGGTGCGGTTGAAGGGGGACGGGGCATTTTTATACATGGAGATAGGGTACGGCCGGGAGAGTCATCTCTGGAGCGTGGACGATATGGCACGATGGATCTGTAGTGTCTGTGATTACGAGTATGTTGTGGGGGTGGGAGACGCAGCTACCGGGATACCGCCGGGAACACCCTTCGAGGATCTCCCCGCCGACTGGCGGTGCCCCGACTGTATGGTCGGGAAGGAAGCGTTTGTGCGGGCCGGTGAAGATGAGGAGGTGGAGACCGATGGTGAAGACGATCTCTAAAGGGGCGGAGACGACCGTGGCCGACGTCCTGATCGCAGAACTCGCGGCCTGGGGGGTCACCCTCTTCTTCGGTATCCCCGGCGCATCGTCGCTGCCGCTCGTGGATGCGGTCAGGAAGAACCCGGATGTCCGCTACATCGTCGTCCGGCACGAAGAGACCGCGGCGATGGCGGCGTCCGCCTACAACAAGTTCACGGGGAAGGTCGCCGCCTGCCTGACCATCGCCGGGCCTGGGGCGACGAACCTCGCGACCGGTCTGTATGACGCAAAAGAGGACCACGCGAGCGTGCTCTCGCTCAACGGGCAGGTGAAGATGCAGTATGCCGGTCCCGGCGGCATCCAGGAGATCGATCAGGATGCATTCTTCAGGCCGATCACGGTCTTCAACAGCACCGTCGCCGATCCGGCAACGGCGGTCAAACTCCTCACCCGGGCGCTCCGGTACGCGATCGTCGCCCGCGGCGTCGCCCAGCTCTCGGTCCCGAACGACATCCAGGCCGCACCGCTCAAGGCAGCCTACTGCGAGCGCGAGACCTGTCTTCCGTCGACGAGCGTTGCGCCGACCGATGAGGCTGTCCGGGCTGCAGTGGAGGCGATCGACGGCGCAACGCATCCGGTCATCATCGCGGGGTTCGGTGCGCTGCATGCGGCCGGGGCCGTCCTCGACCTCGCAACAAAGATCCAGGCACCGATCGTCACCACCCTCCGCGGAAAAGGTATCCTCCCCGATGATAACGAGTGGATCGCCGGGGTGCACGGAGAACTCGGGACAGCACACGCACTGGCACTCATCCTGAAGTCCGATCTTGTGATCGCCTGTGGTATGAGTTTTTCCGACCACACCAGGGTGCCGCCGGGCAAACGGGCGATCCAGATCGATATCGATCCGCTCCAGCTCGGAAAACACCCGCTTGTTGCCGGGGTCTACGGTGACTGCGCCATCGCCCTCCCCCGGATCACCGCGCAGGTCCGGGCGCGGGAGGATCCGGAGACCAGATCGTGGCTTGCGGAGAAGAAACAGGCGTGGCTTGAGCGGCTCGACCGGGAGGCCGACCCGGAGGCCGCTCCCCTCCGCCCGCCCTATATCATGAAGATCCTCTCTGAGACCCTGCCGGAAGATGCGATCATATCCATCGATGTCGGTGACAATCAGTGGTGGTTCGGGCGGAACTTCCGGATGAAACGGCAGCGGTTCGCGATGTCGGGCTACCTCGGGACGATGGGATTCGGGCTCCCGGGGGCGATCGCGGCGAAACTTGCCTACCCTGATGCAACCGTCGTCTGCATAACCGGGGACGGGGGGTTCTCGATGGTCATGGCCGACTTCGTCACAGCGGTGAAGTACGATCTCCCCATCGCCGTGTTCGTCCTGAACAATCATGAACTTGCCATGATCCGCGAGGAGCAGCGGGAGGAGAACTACCCCCCCTACGGGATCGATCTGACAAATCCCGACTTTGCAGCGTATGCAGAGGCGTGCGGCGGCACAGGGCTACGGGTGGCCCGGCCGCAGGATCTTGCAGGTGCTGTCATCCGGGCTCTGGGGATGAATAAGCCCGTCATCATCGATATCGAGACCGATCCAGGGCGATTCAAGTAGCCGGGCAAAACCCGGCACGGCACCCGCCCGAAACTTATAAGTATCCTGCAACAGCATGAAGTGTTGAGGGTATTCGTGAACGCCCCGATCATGGCCGCGCAACATGGTGGCCGTGGCAGGTAGATGCCGGTCTTCCCGGATGTCGGACCGGGTGAGAGCACCGGCATGCCGTTCTTCACTCCACGCTAAGGGATTCCGGGCGCTGTTTCAACGGCTCCCGGAGTTAAACTTACGATGCACCGGAACCGTTCCGGTTCACTGTTCTTCCTGCGATTATGAGGCGACCGGGAGGTCTGCTGCTCAAAAAGAGGGGGGAGTTCGATCACTCGTCACAGCAGAGATAGTCGTAGAGGAACGCAGCGGCGATCGCACCGATGATCGGTCCGATGATGTAGATAGGGAAGAACTCCCATAGACTCTGCCCTGCAAGCAGCCAGTCTCCAAGGTAGGGGCCGAACGTACGGGCAGGGTTGAGCGACGCACCGGTCAGGTTCCCGATCGTCGTGATGATCCCTGCGACCGCGAGACCCACCAGAAGCCCGGCAAAGCCCGGTGGGGCACGTTCGTCGACGGCAACGCCCATGATGACGAACATCAGGAGGAACGTCCCGATCGCCTCGATGACGATCGCCTGCAGGTAGCCGATGCCGTAGAAGGGCGTCGTCGCCCCGAGTCCCCCGATCGCGATGGCGTCAGGGCCGACAGCCCAGGCAAAGAGGAGGCTCGCAACGGCGGCGCCGAGGAACTGCGCAACGATGTAGGGGATCACGTCGCGGCCGGGAAACCGGCGGACCGCAAAGAGGGCGATCGTCACTGCCGGGTTGATGTGGCAGCCCGATACCCGCCCGAGGGCATAGATCGAGGCGGCAATCGCGATACCGAAGGCAAGCCCGATCGCGAGCCAGTCGCCAAGGCCGCCGAGCGCCCCGATCCCGATGTTGAACGGTGTCGCCGGGTTGGTGCCCGCGGCGATCATCAGCGTGACGACCGCGGCACCCGCCCCGAAGAAGACCAGGATGAATGTCCCGAGTGCCTCGGCGATGAACCGTTTTCCAAGAGATATAGTCATGTTTTCACCAGATGTCCTTATCGTTCAGAGCAAGGATTTTCGGAAAAATAGTCCGGGAGAAGGGCTCACTTCCCATACAGGGCAGCGTAGCACTCACCACAGAGGAAACGTGGCAGCGGAGCCTTCAGGCGCCTGCTCGGGAACGGGTAGCCGCCTTCCCAGACATCAACGTCTTTTCTGATGGCATGCTCGAGACAGAGCCCCATACCGCAGACGATACAGATCGCCACCGCCTCGCTCTCCTTCCCCTCAAGTGCGCAGTAGTAGCACTTCATACCTCTCTCCCTCCCTCAAACTGCTTCTCTCCACTGGCAGTACTGGTGACGCATATCAACCAGGCAGGCCGTAGCACAGCTCTTGCAGCCCCGCATGGGAGCAGCCGCCGTATCCTTCTCGAGGGCGATGATGTTCGTCATCATCGTCGCGGTCACGGGCTCGCTCGTCAGGAGGCACGGGTAATCGGCAAGCCGCATCAGGGCGGAGAACCGGACGGATATGGAACAGGCGGGGTAGGCATACCACTGCGGGTTCATCAGAACCTCGTTCTTGTGGATGGGCGAAAGATCGATCGGGTACTTGCCGACCTTTGGAACCAGTTCCTCCTTCAACCCGGCCCTGTTGCGTTGTGCCTTGTCGAGGATCTTCCATCCGCGGTAGATCGCATCCATGAAGTCACAGTTGTGGAGTTCCACCGCCGCACCCCGGGAGGGGTAGATCTGGACGTAGTTGTGGAACCGCTTTGTGAGCAGGTCGACGATCATGGGGGCATTGAATCCGTCGAGTTCGAGGATGTACTCGGTTGCCGCCGCCGTGGCGCCGGTCGCAAGCGACAGAACCTCCCAGTAGCTCTTGTATGCGTCCAGCGACTTCCGAAGCGAGGACTCCATAACATCGGTGACCGCCTCGATCACCGCCATGACGACATCGTCCTTGCACATGTTGAAGGTCGACTGTGCGATGTGGTGTGCGACGTCGCCGACACTGTAGGCGGGAATCGTCAGGATGTTGCCGTAGTGGACGCCGTCATCGACAGCCGCACGGACGGATGCTTCCATCCGCCGCCGGTACTCGCTCATGTACTTCCGCGGGTCGAATGAGGTCATACCGGCGTCGTTCATCAGTTCTACCTGCGCCTCAACCGGTTCGCGGTAGATCTTCTGCATGATCGCGACCTCTTTCGCCGCTGCCTCAGTAGCGGTTGCTCCAGCCTCAAGTGCCTTGGTAAAGGCGTCGCCAAACCCATAAGAGGTGTTCATGCCCCACGATTTGGCGGCGAGGATAGCCCGCTTGTGTTCGACCGGGATCTCGGTCTTTGCCAGTATCTGGTTCACCACGTTGCTTGTGCTCCCCGGTATCAGCGCAAAGTCGACGACACAGGTGGGGCCGTAGAACCCGCCGTAATGCCGGACGGCTTCAAGGCTGATCAGGGCTTCTGCACCGGCAATCGCCTCGACAAAGGTGTCGACACTCTTTGCGAATGCCGCATCCTGCTCTTTCAGGATCTCAAGCACCACGGGCGTCTGGTAGTGCTCGACGAACGGGTCATCCTCTGGGCGGACAGCCTTTGTGAGGCTTTTGATGGTGTCGTAGTGCGAGATCACCGAGTTCTTATGAAGTTCAATGACCGCACTGCTCTGCTCACCAATCGCTGTCATCGTCCGGACTGCGTCAACATAGGGTTTTGCGTCCGTTATACTAAATTTCCGACCGCGTTTCACCTTGAGCGTATCCACGTCCGCCCTCTGGGCAGCCATGGATTCGTTTATCATCTTCTCGTAGAGTTCTTTCATCTCAATCACCTTAGATGCGGTCTCCTGCTGGAGTCCTGGTGTTCGTAAAGCGATCCCTGCGGTGACCCCATCCAGGGCGCACCGGGTCCTCTGGCGGTGCGGGCGGTTGGAGCGGTACGGAAGCAACGGCGGTTAGCAAGATCGATGATCTCCGCCGGGAGAACGGTGTGGTGAGGAGCCGGGGGTGTCCGATGGATACCGGGACATCTCGTTTGCATGGTCGCTGATTCCCATACCCTTTATCTCACATTAGAATCCTGGTGCAGGTCTTCCAATGCCATACTGGGCTACACTACCATATATCAGTTGTGCAACTGGCAAACGGGGCGATCGGATTTCCCCGGGATATTTTCCCGGGGGACCGTTTGATACGTCGGATTTTTCATAAAATGACCGGTCCGAGAGCGGTGTATCAGAACCAGGCATCCAGCGTCTTCTGTGTTCCCTTCGCCGGAACCCGGGCAAGAGCACTCCGGACCCGGTCCTCTGAGAAGTCGTAGCGGTCAGAGAGCATGGAGATGATCCCTTCGACGTCCGGCGCCTTCCACTCGAGGGTGTAGTCGTCGGTGATCGGCGGGTTGAGGAAGAAATCCCGGATCGGGGCGGGGTCAAAGTCAGGCTGTTTTTCGGCGATGATCCTTTCAAATTCACCGTTACGGATGATCTTCAGGGCTGTCTTCCCGCCGACGCCCCGGATGCCGGGGTTGAAGTCCGTGCCGACCAGGATGCCTATCTCGACGAGCTGCTCTCTCGTCACCCCGAGGCGGTCGAGGAGGGAGGAGAGGACGATCCTCTCGGGGCTCACCGTGATCGTCCGGCCCCGCATCTTCCGCTTCCCGCTGACGGTGAGGTTCCGGACCAGGATCGGGGAGCCGAAGAGGAGCGAGTCGTAGTCCTGCGAGACCGCGTAGGTGACTTTCCCCTGCCGTGCCATGTAGGCGGCTTGAGCCTCGCCCTCGCTCGGCGCCTGCACACAGGGGATCCCGAGCAGGTCGAGGAGCTCACGGGACGACTCAAGGATGTGGCTGTCGATACGGGCGGATGCGCTCGCCTGCTTATACGCCTCCTCCATATCCCCTTCCCGGAGCGCCGTCTTCCATGCCTCATCCGCCCTGGCGCGGAGTTCGCGCCGCTCGTCGATCGTCTCCTGCTTGAGCTCCGGCGGCTTTCCGTCGAAGACATAGACCGGCCGGATCCCCTTTTCAAGGAAGTTCACCGTCCGAAAGAGGATGCCGGAGAGATGCGAGGTGACCCTGCCCGCACCGTTCATCAGCGGAGTGCCGTCAGGCTGCCTGATGATCGTGAGGAACTGGTAGAGCGCGTTGTGGGCATCCACGGCGGCGATGCCGGGAAGATCGCTCCATGCCAGCGATTCTTTACAGTCTGTGAGAATGTCGCGAATAGCAACGCCCATGCTACCAGCTCATGAAGAGGGGAGATATCATTAAGGTGGCGGTCTGGTTCAACGATACATCCGCCGGGAGAGGCCGTCGACGATCTCCTCGATGTGGCTAACGGTGTTATCGTATCTGGCAGTCAGTGTCTTTCCCATATCCTCCATATTCACGCGCATAGTGCGCTCCCGCTGCACGATGCTCTTCTCAAGGTTCACGATCTTTATGCCAAGAGAGATGATCAGTCCTCCGAGGGCGAGCATCATGAACGTCGCAGCAATCGCTATGACCAGATCCTGCCAGAACCGCATCACCAGCACGACGGTGGAGATCACCATCACAATGGTGAGAACGATATCGCCGATGAGTTCGCGAATCTCCATAACTTAAAGTGATGAGGATGCATTAATTAACCTACCTATAATGAATGGAGTTATGTGATGCAGATACGCGACTGGCTGCCGTTTCTTGGAATAGCCCTGATGCTCCTGTTCGTCCAGATCATCGCCGTCATCCTCGTCACGCCGATGCAGGC
>JAAZGM010000066.1 GCA_012511245.1 Methanomicrobiales archaeon
CGCTCCGCGCTCCAGGCCTCCGTGAGGACAAGCCCGAACGGCTCGTTCCTGCTCGGGATGGCGATGAGATCGCAGGCGTTCAGGAGTTGGACGTGCTCCTCATCGGAGATGTAGCCGAGGAACTGCACAGGAAGGCCGTTCGCCATCCCCTCCAGGTAGCCGCGCATATCTCCGGTTCCGGCGAAGAGGAACTGCACGTCCCAGCGTTTGGCAAGGATCTCGGGTATGGCCTGCATCAGGAGGTCGGGCCCCTTCTGGTAGGTGAGGCGTCCGACGAAGAGGACGACGGGCGCGAGCGGATGGATGCCGTAGCGTTTCTTCACCTCGCCCGGATCGACCCGGACGTAGTAGGCATCGGGATCGATCCCGTTCGGGATGACGGTGATCTTCCATCCGGGGATGTTGTAGAGCCACATCACCTCGGTCTTCGTCGAGTTGGAGACGGTCGTGACCGCTTTTGCGATGTAGCCCCCGTACCACTCCTTGCCCGATATCTCCTGAAACTCCCACCAGCCGCCGAAGTTTCCCCCGTGCCGCCCGTACTCGGTCGAGTGGTACGAGAGGACGGTGTTGCGGTCGCGGAGGGCGTGCAGCGCCTCCACGACATGCCAGTCGTGGAAGTGGAGGATGTCGAACGGCGGCGTATCGTGAGCGCGGAACGCGTCCACGAGCATGTTGCTCATCGTTCTGCAGTACTCGACGATGTTGTCGCCGTAAGGGAGGCAGTAGTGGTAGTGGACGTTATTGATCGTCGCGTCGTCCCCCTCCCCCCGCGTGAAGAAGTGGACTTCGTGCCCCTTCAGGGCGAGGCGTTCGGCGAGATGGGTCGCCGCCGGGGCAAGGCCGCCCACCTTGAAGGTGGAATGGAGCGACTCCCAGCAGAAGAATGCTAACTTAAGCGTTTCCATAGTTTGTTGATCCTCTTCTGAATCATCGTTCGGAGTCTCCTGCGGTCGTAGATACCCCCGATCTTCTCCGCCAGTTGCGTATCGCCGATGATCTGGGCGATCCAGCGGTTGAAGTCCTCCCGCTCCACGTGGTACCGGATGACATCGTCCGGGGCAAACTCGAGCATATTTGCAAGTTCCTGGAGACTGTGGGCGGCGTACCCGGCCGGCCGGTCATATGACGAGAAGTAGAACGCCTTATCCGGGGGGACGCAACGAAGCGAGAGAGCGGCCCTGGGCGACCGGGCGGTGGTTGCAGACCGCTCCTCGGCGTGCGAGAGGATCCGCATAAATGAGGCGAAGTAGTCGTAGGTCGCCTGGTGGCTGACGGCGTGGAGCGGCTTTCCGCACGAGGCCGAGCGCATGGCCATCCGGCGAATATGCTCGGTCTCAAGGAGGCAGCGCCAGACCCCCGCATCCGTCACCAGGCCCCCGGCCTCCTCGAGCGCCTCGAGGGCAGACTGCTGCATGATGGTCCTCTGCCCGCCCGGCAAGCCGGTCGGGTCGCCGGTCTCCCCGATCTCCTCGTGCGGTGGGAGTCGGGCGGCGTCTGAGGGGCGTACGGTCTCTATCCCCTCCGCGGCGAGGGCGGATGGGAGCGCACGCAGGAACTCGAGGATGCCCGCTTCGGGGCCGATGAAGTCCCCGAAGATGCGGTAGTCGAGGAAGAGCGTGATGCAGTCGCCGGGGGATACGGAGAGCCACCCCGCATACTGGTCGGCCATCAGCGGCCACTTGTCCCACCCCCGCCACGGAAACCGTACGGCGATATCGACGGAGAGGTCGCAGTGGGTGACGAGGACCGGGAGGCTCCGGTAGGTGTAGGTGTGGTTTGGGTCCCTCTCAAGAGCAGGGCCCTCGCCTCCCTCGATGATGGCCGCCTCAATTCCGGCCCCGGCAAGCGCCTCTGCGGTGGTCGGGGTGATCGGGTAGTCGGTATGCGCAAACGTGGTCGGCGTGACCGAGAAGTGCTCCTTCATCAGGTTCCGGTGCATGAGAAGTTCGTCCGTGAACTCCGTGAGATCGGTGAACTGTCCGGCGACGCTGTGATGGTAGGTCTGGGCGAGGAGTTCGACGTTAGGGTGGGTGGCCGCACGGGAGAGGAGGTCGAGCATCTCCGGGTACCACGCATCGAGGTTCTCCACCACCGTTCCGGATATCGCAAAGGCGCACGTAAACCCCTCATCGAGGAGTTCGAGGAGGAGTTCCGTCGTCGGTCGGAA
>JAAZGM010000067.1 GCA_012511245.1 Methanomicrobiales archaeon
CCATCGCCGCCGCAAAAAAACGCGGCGAGTCTCTCGACCACGTCCTCTTCTCCGGCCCGCCGGGCCTCGGGAAGACGACGCTCGCCCAGATCATCGCGCGCGAGATGGGAGCCGGGATCAGGAGCACGACCGGGCCGGTGCTGGATCGGCCCGGCGACCTCGCCGCCCAGCTGACCGCCCTCTCCCACGGCGACGTCCTCTTCATCGACGAGATCCATCGCCTCAATCCGGTGGTCGAGGAGATCCTCTATCCGGCGATGGAGGACTCCTGCATCGACGTCATGATCGGCGAGGGGCCGGGTGCACGGTCGGTCCAGCTCCCGCTGGAGGAGTTCACCCTCATCGGCGCCACGACGAAGGTCGGGCTGCTCGGCTCCCCTCTCCGCGACCGGTTCGGGTTCATCTTCCGCCTCAACCTCTACGAAGTCTCCGATCTCGCGAAGATCGTGGAGCGAAGCGCCGGGATCATGCAGATCCCGATCACCCCGGAGGGAGCGGACGAGATAGCAAAGCGGAGCCGCGGAACGCCCAGGATAGCAAACCGGCTGCTCCGCCGGGTGCGGGACTTCGCCACGGTCAGGGGGGACGGCCGAATCGATGCCAGGACAGCCGACCGTGCCCTGACGATGCTCGGCATCGACCGCCTGGGCCTCGACGACCTCGACCGGCGGATCCTCTCGGTTGTTGCGGACGATTTCAGCGGCGGCCCGGTGGGCGTCAGGACGATCGCGATATCGGTCGGCGAGGAGGTGCGGACCATCGAAGAGGTCTATGAACCCTATCTGATCCAGATCGGGTTTGTCAAGCGTACGCCCCAGGGCCGGGAGACGACCGAAGCGGCCCGGCGCCACCTCGAGAGCGGTCTCAGATAATTCCCATCTCTGAGAGACGCTTCGGGAGATACTCTTTCGTCACGAAATCAAGCCCCCGGCTCGCGAACGCCTGCTGTTCCGACTTCAGTTTCATATCGAGCTGCAGGTTGATCTGGTCGCGCCAGTAATCGGTTGCAAACCGTGGATCGGTCAGTTCCGCCTTCAGTGCGTTGATATCCTGCTCGGTGAGTTTGTCCGCGGGGAGGTTGTAGTCGGATATGTCGGAGGGTTGCACCCCGATGAACTGGGCCTTAGGGGTCGCCAGGATATCCGACATGTGGGCGCTCTTGATCGAGCCGTAGGCAACGCTCGCATAGATCCGGTACGACCAGGGGTCGCCGTCGGTGAAGACGACCACGGGGAGGTTGAGCGACTCGTTGAGACGCCGTAAGACCCGGCGCGTGGAGCGTGCCGGCTGCCCCTTGAGGTGAACCAGGATCGCCCTGTAATCCTGGTCGAACCCGTTCTCCATCAGACGGGCGTACATACCGCCGGTCTCTATGGCGATGACGAACTTCGCGTCGTGGTCGACGAACTCGAGGTTGTCGGTGTTGTTCGGGATGGGGTAGCCTGCTTCCCCGACATCATCCTGACAGTGCATCTCTTTTGCGCCCCGACGGGTGTTCTCCCGTATCCGGAGGGGGCCGAAGAGCGAAGCGCCGTCCTCCTCCGGCCGGAGGTGGAACGCCTCCCGCTGGACGTCGGTGATGATCTCGAGATCCTCGATCAGGAGGTTGCTCTCGTCCTGGGCGGCGAACTTCGCCTTCTTCCACCCTTCCGAGATGTAATAGAGTTCTCTCAAGGTCGACGACCGGTTCTCCACGAGCTGCTGCTTCAAGAACCCGATGAGGTAGGCCATCTTCAGGAGATGGATCGCTCCTTTCTCGTTCGTCGCCGCCCGGGTGCTCTCTCTCTCGCCGTACTTCCAGACCTCGCCCTCGTCGTCGTATGCGAGATTTCGTTTCGTCCGTGTCGGAAGCCGGATATAGGGCACGACACCGTCCAGCATCTGGTCATACCATCCACGGGCGATACCGACGAGCCGTTCCTTTGCGAGAGCATCCATCTCTTCTCTAGACATCGAGATCCACCACCACTTTCACGTTGTCCTCCACGCCGCGGAGATCGAGCGTCCCGTCGCCCGATCCCGTGTAGACGATCTGCCAGGCCTCGCCGGCGCCGAGCGTGCGCCGCCAGACCTTGTTGTACTCTCCGTCCATATTGTCGACGAAGTCCGGCCGGGGGTCTGCGTCCAGAGCCTCATCGCGGGAGAGGTTGTAGAGGACGAGAGGAACTTCCTTTGCTGTGTAGTTGTTCACGTTGATACTGACCTTCCCGTCGACCGTCCGTTTCTTCGCGACGACTTTTCGCATGATCGTGCCCTCGATCGGGGATGTGTCGACGAGGGGGAGTTCCACGATCTCGCTCACCTTTGCGGCGATATCGGGGATGATCGAGCATATCGCCCGGGCACGGTTGTCCTGCTGCTTCGTCCTGTCCCGACGGGAGAGGTAGGTCTTGAGTTCCCGGCCGAGTTCCTGGAGGACGAGGACGATCTCGCGCTCGATCTCCGGGATGGACGCGACCGCGTCCTTGCTCTCGCTCGTGAAGGGGACGTTCGTGGACGCCACGTGGACCATGACGAGCATCGGCCCCATGGGAAGGCCTTGCTGCGAGAGGCCGTAACCCTTCCAGTTCACCTGCGAGACACAGTTCGTGATCGCGCAGGCGCCCTGCTGGTAGAGGAGCGGGACGCGGTTTGCGAACCGGAAGAGTTGAGCGGTACCCTCGGGGGGGACCTTGCCGCCGTAGCCGATCGCCGCCTCGATGATGAACGAGTGCCCGCCATAGACCGCGCTCGGCCGGGTGCGGGCCTTGACGAAGTCGAGCTGGATCTCCTTCTCAAGCCCCCGGCAGATCAGGTCCTCCCCGATGGGGGAGAGGCACTGCTGCGCCGGCGGGGCCGGGACCTTCA
>JAAZGM010000009.1 GCA_012511245.1 Methanomicrobiales archaeon
AACTCCCCCAAAAAACTGCTGCGAGGATCGTCACATCCGTCGAGAAGATCCGCGACAGTCCCCTCGATCACCTGTACCCTCTGCAAGGGTCCCCCTACTACAAACTGCGGGTAGGGAATTACCGCGTCATCCTGGATCTGAGGAAGAAGATTATGCTTGTCTACATGATCAAGGTCGGGAAGCAAGAGAATGTTTACGACAGGATCTGAGGATCTCTCCTGAAATTATGGCTGATATGCCCCCACCGAACATGAGCCCCCTGTCCTCTGGGTGAGGAGGCGGACGATGTTCGGGTTCGCCCGATCAGGTCCCTGCTCGATGACGAGCGACCGGCCGGTCCAGAGGTTCTGCCGGATGAGGAAGTTCCCGGGTGCGGCGTTCCCTGAACCGGTCACCGGGTCTTTCAGGCAGCTGTTCCGGATATCCTTCCGGCTTACCCGTCACAGACGCCGGAACCGGCTCTGACCATCGATCCAGCGATCGTGCTCTTCCAGAAGGGCAAGAATTTACCATGCATCCGGGCGACCTGCCGTGCCGGGAGGCAACGGTCTGCATTTTATTCCACACAGGCATCCCGGAAATCATGCTTCACGCGGCCTAGGCCCGGGCGGACTCTTCAGACCGGAGTGAGACCGCTGTTGCCGGGCGGGAACATCGAAAAAGAGGGAGGGGTTAGTTTTGCTTTCTTCCTGCAACCAGCAGCAGCCCCACGATCAGCAGGGCGCAGCCGGCGAGAGCCGGAGCGAGGGGCGCCTGCTGGGTGGGGGGCGCGGTGCTCAGGTTCACATAGAGGTCGACCGTCTCACCCTTGCCGGGGTACTGGTCGATTGTGGCTGTGTAGGGGAGATACCCCTCTTTCGTCACGGTGTAGGTCTTGTAGGGTGTTCCGGTGGTGTAGATCTGCACGGTGAGGATGCCCTGGCTGGTGACGCCTTTGACGTCGTTGTCGAACTGGACGGTTGCGTCGTCAACATTGACGTGGACTGCATACCACCCGATATCGCCGCCGATCGGTGCAGGGGGCTGAGCCGGGTTCAGGGTCGCGTAGAGATCGAACGTCTCTCCTTTGCCCGGAACCGAGGTTACATCCCCGTAGTAGGTCGTGTAGCCGTCCTTCTCGACGCGGAACGTCTGGTAGGGTGTTCCGGTGGTATAAACCGGCACGTAGAAGACGCCTTCTATGATTGTGCCCTTGTAGTCGTCGCCGAAGTAGACATCCGCTCCGTCCACGTTGCAGTAGACTGCATACCATCCGTTGTCCCCGCCGACGGACGGTTGAGCACTTGCGGGCAGGACAACGAGACAGCAGGCAACAAGAGAGAGTATCAGAAAATTACGTAAAACGCTCTGCATAAAAACCTCCTTTTCCAATGTGTCGATTATCTTCTATAATATATATATTTCTCTATTGTATCGAAAAAACCCGGAGTTATATGGGATTTTTAAAACATTTGCGACCGTCTTGTTCGCCCGGGCGTCTCCGGAGAGATAGATCATACTCTCGGAAGAGAGCACATTACCTGGCTAATTTCAGCATTTGCAATCGAGCACGTCACGCCTGGCGACCGGAAGCGGGATCACCGGCACCTGGATACCGGTCTTCGCGCTCTTCGCGCTCTTCGCGCGAGGTTCTCCTGCATCTCGCCCATCAACTCACGCGGAAGCACGCGAAGGGAAGTCGAGGGGTTGATCTCTTGAACATTACCCCGCTCATTTGAGCGAAGTACTGGAGTACGGCTCGACGGCTCCCGGTCACATCCTGCTGCACTGTAAACGGCGGGAATCAACTGCAGACAGCAAAACCAGTCCTGTTGAAACAGAAACATTTTTACCTAATCTGCACTTTCCCTCCACTATGAGATACCCTGCACTCACCGCTCTCCTGGTCGCATCCGTCCTGCTCCTCATCGCTGCAGCCGGATGCACTGCCACGACGGAAGAGAAGACCGAACCGGTTGCACCGGCGGGCGAAGCCTACGCCCGGGGGCTCGCCGAATACGAAGCTGCCAACTACCGTATCGCCGAAGAACGGTTTACGGAGGCCTATGCCCTCTACACCGATGCCGGCGATACGGATAAGGCGCTGACGGCGAGGAACGCCATCTTCCGGGCGAACAGAGCGTATGCCGAATATCCATTTGACAGAGCGGCAGCAGAAGCGGCGCTGCGGGAGTGTGTCCCCGGGATAACCGATGTAGCGATAGCCGACTGGCTGGACACCCGGGCCCAGACGATCGTCTCGGAGAACGAGACGCTCTACTTCTACGACGTCGCCGGGAACTACCTCTACGCGCACCCCGCAGAGATGCAGAAGCAGAACGCGAGGGATCTCGACTTCGACTACATCGCCCGGTATGCCTGGGCGGAAGATCAGCCTGAAGGGATCGGGCCGTACGTGAACCCGGTCCGCTACGCAGGCGTCGAGCGGCTCGAGATCCCGCACGAGGCACTCCCGTCGACAGGAGTCTTAAAGATCTGGCTCCCGCTCCCGGTCGAAACGGACGCACAGAGGAACGTCACAGTCACGAACCTCTCGGCTCCCGACTACATCGTCGCCGGCCCGTTCACCACGGGAGGTATCGGCTACGTCTACTATGAGGTCCCGGCCGGGGCGGTCAACGGGAACCTCGTTCTCTCGGCGGATATCGCATTCACCTCCTATGAGCAGATCTTCGAGGGTATCGACCCGGCACTGGTCGGGGAGTACAACACGAGCGATCCTGAGTACCTGCTCTACACGAAGTCCGAGCGAAACATCGAGATCACGGATGCGATCCGGGAGAAGGCGAGGGAGATCGTCGGGAACGAGACGAACCCACACCTTCAGGCGCAGATGATCTACTACCACATCATAAAGACCTACCCCTACAGCCACGTCCCGCACGGCTCGCTCGATGCCCGCGAGCCAAAGGTCGCCGAGTCGACCTATATGTTCGAGACCGGCCACGGTGCCTGCGGCACCCAGAGCATGCTCTTTGCTGCGTTTTGCCGGTCGCTCGGGATACCCGCCCGCGCCATCGGCGGCTACCAGATGGTGATTGCCGAGACGCCGGGCACTCACTTCTGGGCGGAATACTACCTCCCCGGATACGGTTGGGTCCCGAACGACGTGACGATCGCCGAGGTTGCCGACTGGGTCGTCATCCCCGAGGAGAAACGGACAGCGTTCAAGGACTACTACGCCGCGAACCTCGATTCCGCACGTTTCGTCATCCAGAAGAACGTCGACGTCCCGATGGACCCGGCCCTGCCCGACGACGCCGCCATCTTCAGGCTTGTCAGGCAATACCCGGCGATCGTCTCCGATACGGCAGACTACGACATCGATCTCTATGGTATGGAGTGTTTCGGGATCAGCCTTGAGGCCGTGGCGTGATCCCGCTCACCTTTTTTCCGCAAGATGCAGATCGGTGCAAAACATTTCCCGATAAGACGCCTTTTTTTGTGCCAAATCCCCTGATCGACAGGGAAAAGACCGGCTGTAATATCGTAATAGTTTTCAGCGGGCCGTGTCATTCGCCAAAATTTATATGGCTGTGATTCCGTAGTATTAAATTGAAACTCTCTCGTTGATTGCCAGATAACCGTCGTGTCGAACCATGACTCCGAGAAACCAGCTTGACCTGCGAAAATTCGTGGCGCCTGAGTTTGTCTGCGGGCGGGGGGCGCTTGAGTTTGCAGGGCGGTATGCCCGCAACCTCGGGATGAAACAGGTTCTCCTCGTCACCGACCCGGGCGTCCGGGCCGCCGGCTGGGCGGAGAGCGTTGCGGATAGCCTGACCGAAGCGGGGGTCTCGTTCGCCGTCTTCGACGCCATCTCGTCAAACCCCCGCTCGCGGCAGGTGATGATGGGTGCGGAGGTATACGTCGCTGAGGAGTGCAACGGCATCGTCACCGTCGGTGGGGGAAGCCCGATGGACTGCGCCAAAGGTATCGGTATAGCGTCCTCCAGCAGGCGGGATATCCTCGAGTTCGAGGGCATTGACCGGGTCTCAGTCCCGCCGCCGCCGCTCATCTGTATCCCGACGACCGCCGGAAGTTCCGCCGACGTCTCCCAGTTCGCCATCATCTCAGACGAGACGAGGAAGCGGAAGGTCGCCATCGTCAGCAAGATGCTCGTCCCCGACATCTCACTCCTCGATCCCGAACCCCTGACGACGATGCCGCGAGAACTGACCGTGGATACCGGCATGGACACCCTCAG
>JAAZGM010000068.1 GCA_012511245.1 Methanomicrobiales archaeon
CCCTCGCCCTGTAACCTCGACCAATCCTGCCTTCGTAAGGTATGTCCTTGCCCAGCCAAACCGATTGTCATACGTTTTCGATCTCCCGCTCGGTAGGAGCACCCGTCGCTCATCATCTGTTAAATGAAATACCGTGTTTGCAAGTATATCACGGTCTTCTGCCATCAGATGCTCTTTACCGTCTGCTGTGAGTTTGAGAAGAGGGAGCATGATCGATTCATAATCGGGTATAGGCATAACCATCACTTAAAAGACCAATTTAATCTTTGCATATATAAATGAGGATATTCTGTATCCTCTATTGAGGGAACAGAGGTGTTAAAAGGAAGAGAGGAGATCTCCATTATCTCAAGGGGGCGGATCATACCCCTACCAGCGGCCCCCTTACAGAAATTCCTCAATCTCCTCCCGCTCAATCCCGGCCTGCTTGAGGATCTCCAGGAGCGTGCCGATCGGGAGATCCCGCCCGTGTAACGGGACGACGACCCGGCGCTTCGTCTCCGGTTGATAGAAGATGTGATGGCTCCCCTTCACACGGTCCAGCACAAACCCCTTCTTCTCCAGAATCCAGATGACGTCCTGTGCCGTGAACGCCGGAAGTTCAGGCATGGGCTTCGACGGTGAGGGTGTATTCCAGGAGTCCTTCCTCGGTGGAAACCTCCTCACCCTTTTCCAGGAGATGCTCGATGTAGAGCTCGGTAGCCTCCCGTGCCATCGTTATCGCCTCGTCGACGGTCTCCCCATAGGTAACGCAACCCGGAAGGGTCGGTACGGTGACGGTATACCCGCCTTCCGGCTCCTTCCGGAGGAGGATACGGTAATTCAGGTTTCTCATCACATTACCCTCTGCTTGCGATAGTACTTCCTCTGAACCCCGATGGGTGCCTTATTGAGGGTTGGGGGTGTTTTTAGGGGTTGAATCGTGAGGTTCTCGCGAAAGAGCAGAGATTCTTGAGACAGATCCTTCGTGCTGATATGGCTGATGATAGAAACGTAAGATGTCGTTGAACAAGCCGCATGTCACAGGTCCGCTGATGCACGGCTCCGTTGGAAGAGGGGTTGCAGTTCTCCTCATCGCACGACCCGCAGGCACAAAAGCCAACCCGGAATGATGAATATCTTATGATTGTACAACCAATATAGTTCATGGAAGTCTGTGCTTCTCCAGAGCCGCGATAGGCACCCCCGCGGGACGCTCACAAAGTGTACATAGGAGTTAAAATATGAAGTCTGAGGAAATAAACGGCAATATCTTCTACAACGGTGATTGTGTTACCGGGGCAAGAGAGCATATCCCCGATAACTCAGTCGACCTGATCATCACCGATCCTCCCTACGGCATCAACGGCGATCAGTTGCATCAGCACTATAACCGGGATGAGGAGTTCGTCGTCAAGGGTTACGTTGAGGTTCCGGCATCCGAATACGGGGAATTCAGCCTCAACTGGGTAAAAGAAGCTGAACGCATCCTCAGACCGGGCGGGTCTATCTACATCGTCTCGGGATACACGAACCTCTACCACATCCTCGCCGCCCTCAGAGAGACCGGGCTTCGCGAGGTCAATCACATCATCTGGAAGTACAACTTCGGGGTCTACACCAGCCGGAAGTACGTCTCCTCCCACTACCACATCCTCTTCTACGAAAAGCCGGGCGGTGAGAGGACGTTCAACCTGGAGTCGAGGTTCGGGGTCAAGGAAAAAGATCTGGATAACGGGTCGCTGAATTACCAGGACCGGGAAGATGTCTGGATCATCAACCGTGAATATAAACCCGGGCAGGTGAAGAACAAGAACGAGTTGCCTACTGAGTTGCTGGTCAAGATGATGCAGTACAGCAGCAACGAAGGCGATCTGGTGTGCGATATGTTCCTTGGCGGGTTCTCGACGGCCAGGGTGGCAATCGGTCTGAACCGCCGGGCAACGGGTTTTGAGATCTCTCAGACAGCCTTTGATGTGAAGACAAGGGAACTACAGGATGTCAGGCACGGTTACTTACTACCGTCACTAAGGACCCCAGACGTTGAAGAACGGAAGAACCAGGGCAAGTCCTGGACCGATGACGATATCAAGACGCTGACGGATCGGTTTACCCGGTTGGCCGAATCCGGGAAGACAAAACAGAGTATCATAGAAACGCTGGAAGAAGAACTTGGCCGGGGTCGGTGGGCCATCGAGAAGATGCTGAAGAAACAGGGAATTCAGAACGGTGGCCGAGGAAGGCCACGAAAAAAGGCGACGGACGGCGAATACAACAGTCAAGCGGTTCTTCCTCTCGACTAACCTCCCTTTTCTCAAAAATTGGTTGATAGGGCTTCCGAAAAGCCCTATCTCAATACTTTATGGAAGCAACTTTCAATGAATCGGGCACCCTGTCGGTGCGAAGCGCGTATTTCGCACGTCGCGGACTACCATCTGCGTTCCGCATGCCTTTCTGGAAGAAGTTCAGCCATCCCTCTTCAATGCCGGCATCGAGAACCCGCTGACTTCCGATGAAGTATGCATCGATCCCCCTGACCTCGAATGCGGTTTTCCGTTTCCTGGAGCCTGCACCCCGTTGCACCCGTTCGTGTTCGTATGCCGAAGTACCGCCTTTCAGGGAGTCGTGCCACTCTTTGAACTCACCGGAACTGTCGAATTCTGCAACGCCACGCACGACAACGAAGCCCAGTCCCGAGTGCTCAGTAACACATGCTTCAACTGCTTCCTGGTCATTGAGGATCATCGGCTCGTTTGGTTTCCCATCAGTCCTATACTCGGGGTGTGCCTTCAGATCCCAGATATAGCGACATCTATAATCGAATGTGGTTTTCCCATATGAGGGACCCCGGGTTCCTCCAAGAGTCTGGGTCAGGATACTGAACACCTTGTACTCGAAATACCATCCAACCCACTCCATCTGTCGCCATTGATAATCCTGCTGTTTTAACTCCAGGATTGCTTCTTTTCCGTCGATTCGTTGAGGGAGATTGCAAATCAGAATATCTGCAATCTGAGTTGCCTCACAAACGAGGTCTTGAGCGTACATAAGTAGAAGGAGGACGCCGGAATTTAAAAAATATCATTTAAGCATTGGTCCTCAATTCAATCGATGGCGATTTGAGTGATTTTCTTGAGTAAACCAGGATCAACTGGTGTGCCGGCGCGGTTCTTCAGCACTCCAAGCCATCTGAAGACGACTCCTGAAGAGGCCCCCTCACCGCACCTCCTCCCCCTTATTCCACTCCTGCACCAGCCTCGCATAACGCCCCTCACACACCTTCGCCTGCTCCTCCCGCGAGCGGTAGACCGCCTTCCCCGTCCCGCAGACATCGCACCGGCCGAGTTCGACCTTCGCCCGTTCAAACGTCCGGTGATCCCGGGTGTCGGGGAGGGCCATGCTCATCCCGGCGCCTCTTTGCAGCGCCCTATGGGAACGCAAGACTCATGAGCACCCCCCTACAGTAATTTATACAGGATACTTGCATAGATGATCGAAGCGGACGGATGGTACCTGGTGGCGACCCGGGGCAGTCACCGGCAGTATAAGCACCCGTCAAAGGTGGGCAGGATCACCATCGCCGGGCATCCGGCAGACGTTCTTGCTCCGGGAACGCTGAACAGTGTTCTCACACAGGCAGGACTTAAAATGAGGGATGAATAATGTATCGATTTCTTGTCATCGTCGAGCAGACCGACGGCAACTACTCGGCATACTCCCCGGACCTTCCGGGGTGCGTGGCGACCGGGGCGACCCGCGAGGAAGCGAAAGAGCGGATGCATGAAGCAATTGAATTCCACATCGAGGGGCTCCAGGAGGACGGACTCCCGATTCCACCGTCGCGATCTTCAG
>JAAZGM010000069.1 GCA_012511245.1 Methanomicrobiales archaeon
CCCTCAAACTCCTCGGCGAGCAGCCGCCCGAGATCGTCTTCTTCGAGTTCGTCTCCCTCCCCGAGGGCTCGATGAGCACCCGGGCAGGGAAGTTCGTCTCGGCAGATGCGCTGATCGAGGAGGTTACCGCGAAGGCGTTCGAGGAGGTGACCGTCCGCCGGCCGGAACTCCCCGAAGAGGAACGGCGCTCGATCGCAAAGTCGGTCGCCATCGCCGCCATCCGCTACGACATCGTGAAGGTCTCGCCCGAGAAGAGCACGGTCTTTGACTGGAAGGAGGCGCTCGACTTCGAGCGGCAGAGCGGGCCCTACATCCAGTACGCCCACGCCCGGGCCTGCAGCATCCTCGAAAAAGCAGGGGAGTTCGAGCAGGCTTACCACTACGAGACCGAGCATGAGATCGCGCTTGCCCGGCACCTCGCCCGGTTCCCGGCCGTCATCGAACAGGCCGTCGAGGAACTCCGGCCGCACCTCCTCGCTTTCTATGCCCGCGAACTCGCCGATCTCTTCAACGCCTTCTACCACTACGATCCGGTCTTGAAGAGCGAAGGCGAGACCAGAAAGAGCCGCCTCACCCTCGTGGATGCGGTCAGGAACACCTTGAAGGAGTCGCTTGAGACTCTCGGTATCTATGCGCTCCGAAGCATGTAAGGCCCTCCGGAGGCAGGGCTACCAGTTCGTCAACCCTGCCTCTTCGGCGGCCGTAAAGCCCTGCATGTGGAACAAACGAGCACTCAAGGGCGGGGATATGTGCTACAAGGCGCAGTTCTACGGCATCGAGAGCCACCGCTGCGTCCAGATGACGCCGACGCTGCGGTGCAACCAGCAGTGCCTCTTCTGCTGGCGGTCGTTCGAGCACGAGGTCGTGGAGGAAGAGGAGTGTCCGCCGGACGAGATCATAGGAAACCTCCGCCGCCTCCAGAAGAGGGCGCTCGCGGGCTACAAGGTCTCGCCCTACGTCGCGCCGGAACGGTTCGCTGAGGCGCTCGACCCCACGATGGTCGCGATATCCCTCTCGGGGGAGCCGACCTGCTACTCGCACCTCCCGGAGCTGATCGACGGCCTCAACCAGGACGGGTACACGACGTTCCTCGTCTCGAACGGCACCCGGCCGGATGTTCTCGCCCGGTGCAGGCCCTACCAGATCTATGTCTCCCTCGATGCGCCCGACCGGGAGACCTATCTCTCCCTCTGCCGGCCAAAGGAGGATTACTGGGAGAAGGTGCAGGAGAGTCTCACCGGGCTCCGGGAGCGCCGATCGGCCATCCGCACCACGGTGGTGCGTGGCTACAACGACTTCGCACCCGAGCGCTACGCGGCGATCTACCAGGATTCGGGCGCCCGGTTCGTGGAGGTGAAGGGATATATGTATCTGGGATACAGTAGAAACCGATTGCAGAGGACTCAGATGCCAGAACATCGTGAAGTGAGAGCGTTTTCAGAAAAGATCGCAGAACACTGCGATTATCATATCAAGGATGAGAGCCCGATAAGCCGGGTCGTCTGCCTGGAGCGAGACGTATGAGATTCGATGTGGAAGAGTTCAAGAAGAGGGCGAGAGAGGATTTTGAACATGCCTGGCACGAAGGGCCGTCGGTCCTGACGCCGGCCGGGGTCGCGGGCCGGTATCCCCGGCTGAAGTATACCCGCACAACGGCGCACCCGATCTTCGAGATCGTGCAGCAACTCCGCGAGACCTACCTCGCGATGGGGTTTGACGAGGCGATCAACCCGGTCATCATCGAGGAAGCCGACATCTACCGGCAGTTCGGGCCTGAAGCCATGGCTGTCCTCGACCGGGTCTTCTACCTCGGCGGTCTGCCCCGCCCGAACGTCGGGATCGCGCGAAAGCAGATCGAGGGGATCGAGGCGATCCTCGGCCGGGCGGTATCGCCGGAGACGGAGGCGAGACTTCGCGAGACCCTCCACGGCTACAAGAAGGGGACGATCGACGGCGACGAACTGACGCACGAACTTGCGGCCGTCCTCGACGCCGACGATGCTGCCGTTGTGCATATCCTGGATGCGGTCTTCCCCGAGTTCCGGGAGCTGGCTCCCGAGTCGTCGCGAAACACCCTTCGGAGCCACATGACGAGCGGCTGGTTCTTGACGCTCTCCTCCATCTGGGAGAAGCGCCGCCTCCCGATACGGCTCTTCTCGGTCGACCGGTGCTTCCGGCGGGAGCAGGAGGAAGGTCCCACCCGCCTGATGACCTATCACTCGGCCTCCTGCGTCGTTGCGGGGGAGGATGTCACCCTCGAGGAGGGAAAGGCCGTCAGTGAAGCGCTCCTCTCGGCCTTCGGGTTCACCGAGTTCCGGTTCCAGCCCGACGAGAAGCGGTCGAAGTACTACATGCCCGACACCCAGACGGAGGTCTACGCCCGGCACCCGGTCCTCGGGTGGGTGGAAGTCGCCACGTTCGGCATATACTCGCCCTCGGCGCTCGCCGAGTACGGGATCGGCGTGCCGGTGATGAACCTCGGCCTCGGGGTGGAACGGCTCGCGATGATCGCCTACCGGTCAAACGACGTCCGCGAACTCACCTACCCGCAGTTCTTCCCGCATGCCCTCTCCGACCGCGAGATCGCGGGCGCCGTCCGGCTCCGTGAGGAGCCCACGTCCGCCGTCGGGAAGCGGGTTGCAGAGGCGATCCGTGCAACGGCTGCAGAACACGCCGCCGCCCCGAGCCCGTGCGCCTTCACCGCGTGGAAGGGCGAGATCGCCGGCAGAGAGGTCGAGGTGATCGTCGAGGAGCCCGAGTCCAACTCGAAACTCTGCGGGCCGGCCTGTACAAACGAGGTCTACGTCCACAACGGCGCAGTGCTCGGCGTCCCGGACACCGAGAAGTGGGCAACCGTCCGGCAGGAAGGCATCTCGACCGGGATAACCTATCTCGATGCTGTGGCGGGTCTCGCCGCCGCCCGGATCGAAGAGGCGGCGCGCTGTGGCGGAGGAACCCACGTCCAGGCGAAGATGTCGAAACTCCCCTCCGACGTCAACCTGCGGATCGAGGAGTACGCGATGCGCTACATCACCGACCACAACAGGAAGGTGGACCTCCGCGGCCCGGTCTTCCTGACGGTCAGGTCGGTCATCCCGGAGCAACCGACCCGATAACACTCTCCCTCCGATCCGTCTTCCCTTTTTTCCCGGCGGTGCATTCCCTGAGCAGGGGCAACACATCCTGCTGGGAGATCAGGTTGAACCGTGCCCGGCTCGGCGCGAGGCCGACCTTGATCGAGTAGACATCCGGCGGCACAACCTCGAAGAGATCCTCGTCCGTCCGGTCATCCCCGATGGCGAGGATGAAGTCCCAGGTGCGCCCGGAGAGCCAGCTCAGCGCCGCCCGCCCTTTGTTGATGGCGTTGTTCTTGATCTCGATCACCTTGTTCCCCTCCATGACGCCGACGTCGAGGTTGGAGGTCAGGTGCAGGAGGTCGTCTTTGAGTTCCGTCGCCCTCTGCGCGCCGAGCACCGGTTCGGTCCTCCGGTAATGCCAGACAAGGGAGTAATCCTTCTCTTCGATGAAAGCACCGGGTGTACGGTCGGTGTAGAGTTCGAGGAGCGGGTGGATCTGCTCCTTCCATTCATCCGAGAGCGCCTCAGGCATCCTCCATTCCCCGGAGCGTTCTCTTGTCCAGACACCGTGTTCGGCGATGATCCCGATATCCATATCCCCGAACCAGGCATCCAGCGTATGCCGGTCCCTGCCGCTGATCACCACCACCTCGTTCCCGGGCGTCCGGGCAAGGGAGGTGAGCACCTCTCGTGTCATATCGCCGGGAAACGCCTTCTGCGGCCGGGCGGCGAACGGGACCAGGGTGCCGTCGTAGTCGAGGAGGAGGAGACGGTCGTTTGCGGTGCTGTAATCCGCGATCAGGGTCTCACGGATGGCGGGAGTGACGATCTGTTCGGAACGCTCGACCCTGACCGCCCGTGCATCGCCCAGGCGCACGAGGAAGTCGCCGACCCAGTGTTCGATGTCGTAGCGCATCAGCCTCTTCTGCATCGCCCGATTCCGCTCGACCTGCTCCTTCTCCGGCATGGCAAGCGCCGTCTCGATCGCCTCGATCACCGCGCCCTGATCGTTTGGGTTGACGATGATCGCCTCACCGAGTTCTTCGGCCGCCCCCGCCATCTCAGAGAGGATGAGCACCCCGGTTCCGTCGGTTCTCGTGGCGATGTACTCCTTTGCCATCAGGTTCATGCCGTCACGGAGCGGCGTCACCAGGGCGACGTCAGCGGCGCTGTAGAACGCAACAAGCGTTTCGAACGGGAGGAAGTTGTAGTAGTAGTGGACGGGCATCCAGTCGGTCGTCCCGTATTTCCCGTTGATCCTCCCGACGAGTTCGTCGATCTGTTTCTTCAGTGCCTGATAACTGCTGACGGACGTCCGGGACGGGACGGCGACGAGGACGAGGGAGACTGTACCCTGGTAGTCTGGTTTCTTCTCAAGGAGCGCATCGAACGCTTCGAGCCGGAGCGGAATGCCCTTTGTATAGTCCAGGCGGTCGAAGGAGAGGATGATCTTACGCCTCCCGTACTTCTGCCGGATCCGGGCTATCTCCCTCTGGACGGGAGTGCTCCCTGCAGAGTCGGCGAACCGGTGGTAGTCGATGCCCATCGGGAAGAGGTCAGCCCGTATCACCCGGGTGCCGGTCCGGACCTCACCGAAGGTATGCTCATACCCGAGGAGGCGCCGGACGCTGGAGAGGAAGTGGCGGACGTAGCCGTAAGTGTGAAACCCGATGAGATCCGCCCCAAGAAGGCCGGAGAGGATCTTCTTCCTCCAGGGCAGGTGCCGGAAGACCTCGAACGACGGGAAGGGGATGTGGTGGAAGTAGCCGATCTCGGCATCGGGGAGGTGCTCCCGGAGCATCTCGGGAAGGAGCATCAGGTGGTAGTCGTGAACCCAGATGGTGTCGTCCGGCC
>JAAZGM010000070.1 GCA_012511245.1 Methanomicrobiales archaeon
AAACCTCGTCCGGACCCGGTTCGCAACCGTCCACAGGCGGCGAGACCTCGTGGATCTTCATCGCGGCCGGGGTCCTGATCGTCGCCGGAGCCCTGGCGGGATGGTACCTCTACAAGAAGAGGTAGCCGGTCTCACACCCTCTTTTCTTCGTTCCAGGGAAAACCGGCTGTCGTATCAGGCGATCAGCCGGTATGCACCTTACGTTAAGAAACTGAAAAGAGACCGGAACGGTCTGCTGTACCCTCTTCGTGGGGGATGTTACCGGGCGATCTTCACGATTGAGAGGGATACACTGGTTATCATCGTACGATGCTCTGAACCCCCCAGATCCGACCCTCAATCGCCGAAATGTTTCCACTCTGGAAAACAACATGTACTGATCCGGGACCCTCTTCCGAACAGTCCAGGATACCTCTCAGCACCCGGGGTATGACGATGCCATTCCCTTTCAGAACAGAAGAAACACCAGCACAATCGTGACCACCTTCGCGGCCATGCTTGCCGCATACGTGACCAGCGATATTCGGATGCCGAACTGGCCGAAGAGCGAGAGGTAGAGCGGAACGGAGTACTTGATGTAGATCAGGGTGATGACCACCATGCTCCCAAGGACGAGCGTGACGAGCGCCGTCTCAAGTGTGAGAACGCCGCCGGAGAGGAGGGACGCAACGATCGCGTAACCGGCTGAGAAATGGATGAACTGTGCCACGAGCGCAGCGGCACTCTCGCCGGGGAGGCCGATGGCCTTGAGGAACGGATCGAACGCGGCGGCGACCAGGTCCATGACCCCGGTTGCGGAGAGGAGAGAGAAGATGATCAACGCGGCCAGAGTGACCGGCACGACCCGCCGAAGCGTCGGGACCGCCTTCCTGCACCCGGCGATGACAACCCCCCGGTTGAGCGCGAGCGCGGACGCGGATGCGGGAGGGACGGGGGGCAGCGCGTGCGAAGGGGACGCAAGGAACCGGCGGCCGTAGAGGAAGGCAAAGAACGCCTGGATGCCGCTTGAGAAGAGGTTCAGCCCGGTATAGATCCCTCCGACGACCGGGCCAAGGAGGACCAGGGCTGCAGGGAGCTGGACGCGGAAGAGTGATTCCCCGAGCACCACCGGGAACGCCCCCATGATGAGGACCGGGATCACCTCCCGATCCGTCACCTTCCCGTCACGGTAGTATTCAGCGAGCATCGACTTTCCTGCCGTGGCGTTGACCCCCATCGCAACGATCGAGAGGACGCACGCGTCGGAAAGGCCGGAGATCCTGCAAAAAGGCCCGGTGAATGATGAAATCCGGGAAAAGATCCCGGTCTCGGCGAGGATGTTCGCGGCGACGATGCCCACGGTTACCAGCAGGACAGCGTTCACCGCGGAGGAAAATACCTGCACGGCCCTACCCTTCCCCGAATACCATCTCTCGTTCTCCCGGATCCCTCTGTATACGTATTACAATTAACTATAACTTATATAATACGTGTTACTGTACGCACGTGTTAGATGAGCTCATAGGAAAAGATCCGTATAGTCCGGGTTTTCATCGATTGTGGCGGATGCAATGACCCGACCGCCATCATCGCTGCATCAAGGAAGATCCCTCTTGGTATGCATAAAATAGTTAACTAAAGGAGTTAATTAACTATAAATCATAAACCGGGAGACTAAACGTGCTGCGGCGCCGGGAGCAGGGTTCAACAGGAGAAGCAGACGGGGACACCTCGACCGAAAGGCTCAGGATACCGGGGGGCATCAGGGGGCTGACTGAGCGCTTCCGACACCGGGAACAGAATTCAACGGAAAAATCAGACGGAGGCGCCCCGACCAAAAGGCTCAGGGTGCCCGGAAGTTTCAGGGTGTTGACCGCACGATTCAGGGCAACGGACGCGCCGGTGGCCGATACCGCCCCTGAGATCCCGTTTCTCCCCCCCGGGGGGAACGGCGCCATAAATACCTACTGGCTGAGCCCGGGCCTCGCGTATGCCGTCATCACCAGGGACGAAAACTCAAGTCTGAAGTACGAGGTCTTCGAACCCACACTGGAACCCTCGGAGTACATCCTCCTCACCGAGGCCCATGACTACATCCGCGATGTATTCCTCTTCGATTCGCCCAGAGAAAAGAACGAGGTCAACCTCACGTACGATGACGTGGTGCCGATCCTGCGGCGGTTCGCACCGAAGCTGGCCGAAGACCGGATCGCTGTCCTCCACTACTACTTAAAGCGCAACTTCCAGGGGTTTGGCAGGATCGACCCCCTGATGCACGACGACTACCTCGAGGATATCAGCTGCAACGGTGTCGGCACCCCGGTCTATGTCTATCACCGGCTCTACGAGAGCATGCCGACGAACATCGCGTTTATGGGGGACGAACTGAACCGATTCGTCCTCAAGATCGCCCAGAAGGCGGATCGGCAGATCTCGCTCACGACGCCGCTCGTCGATGCGGCGCTCCCCGACGGTTCGCGTATCCAGCTGACGTTCTCCGACATCGTCTCCACCAGAGGGAGCTCGTTCACTGTCCGGAAGTTCCGCAAAGACCCGATGACGCCCGTCTCGCTCATCGAGTACGGGACGTACAGCCCGGAGGTGCTCGCGTACATCTGGCTTGCCGTCGAGAATCGCAAGAGCCTGATCGTCGTCGGCGGGACGGCGAGCGGCAAGACCTCGACGATGAACGCGATCTCGTTCTTCATACCGCACCACTCAAAGATCGTCTCCATCGAGGATACCCGCGAGATCCAGCTCCCGCACGAGAACTGGTTGCCGACGCAGACCCGTGAGATCAACGTCAGGGGTTCGAAAGGAGACGTCGATATGTTCGCCCTCCTGAAAGCGGCGCTCCGCCAGCGCCCCGAGTTCATCATCGTCGGCGAGGTCAGAGGCCGCGAGGCCCAAACCCTCTTCCAGGCGATGAACACCGGGCATACGACGTTCTCGACCCTCCACGCCGGGAGCATCGACGAGGCGATCAACCGCCTGGTCAGCGACCCGATCAACGTGCCGACCGCGATGCTCGGGGCGCTGGACCTGATGGTCATCCAGTCCCTCCATTACCTGAACGACGGAACCGCCAGGCGGTGCGACTCGCTCCACGAGATCCGGGTCGATCGGGGGAGGGAGATCGTCCACGACTGCCTCTACCGCTGGAACCCCTTCACCGATGAGTTTCACCGGGAGAGCACCGACTCGCATGTCCTTGACGATATCGCCAGAAGGCGCGGGTGGTCAGCCGACAAACTGGAACGGGAACTCGCGCGCCGCGCGGAGTTCCTCGCACGGATACACGCGGACGGGGGCATCGACGTGGACGAACTGATCCGCCGGATAGCCGCGTTTGGAGGGGCGGGCGATGCAGATCCTGAGTGACCTTCGGGACGGCGGCCAGCTCCGGAGAGCGCTCCGGATGGCGCACATCCCCATCGCGTATCCCGCCTACCTGCGCCAGATCCTCTTTGCCACCGCCGGTGCAGCGACCGTATACCTCGCGATCATCGCCTATCTCACCCACGCCGGATACCGGATCCTCCTCTTCTCCGTCGTTCCCGACGCGATCACGAAGATCGTCCTCTTCCTCGTCCTGACGGTCGGGGTCTCCGGCGCCCTCTACGGTTACCCCTTCCTCGTCGCAGAGGGGAGAAAGACGAAGATCGATCTCGATCTCCCCTATGCCATCACCTACATGGAAGCCCTCTCCACCACCATGACGCTCTACGAGGTCATCCGGAAGGTCTATGAAGAGATGGATCTCTTCGGGGAGGTCTCAAAGGAGTTCGGCATGGTGGTGCGCGACGTGGAACTCTTCGGCGAAGACCTGCACACGGCGATGAAGAACGTCCAGCGCACCACCCCGTCGCCGAACCTCGCCGACTTCTTCAACGACCTCGCACTCCTCTCCGACAGCGGAGGGGACATCACCGCGTTCCTCGGAGCGCGTTCCGCGTTCTTTCGGGAGGTCGCGGAGCGCGAGCAGGAGATGGCGCTCCAGACC
>JAAZGM010000071.1 GCA_012511245.1 Methanomicrobiales archaeon
CAGGGACTCGTCGTCGAACGGAGCGGGATCCGGTTCGGTTTCCTCGCATACACAAGCGGAAGGTTCCGATCGCCACCGGGCGTCACCGTTGCCAGACTGAAGAAGAAGGAGATCATCGAGGATATCAGGGCGTTACAAGAGCATACCGACCATATCGTCATCTCCCTGCACTGGGGGATCGAGAACATCTACTACCCATCGCCCGACCAGATAGGTCTTGCTCACGCCCTCATCGATGCAGGAGCAACCCTGATCCTCGGGCACCACTCGCACACCATCCAGGGGCTGGAACGATACAAGGGCGGGCTGATCGCGTATTCGCTCGGGAACTTCCAGTTCGATACCGAGTTCTTCAACGAGGAGATCAACAGTTCCATGATCCTCTCGGTGGACTTCGACCGGCACGGCATCCGGGATTACACAGTCATCCCCTGCATCATCAACAGCGACTTCCAGCCAGAGGTGGCGGAAGGGCGGACCGGGGAGCAGGTAGCACGCTGGATAGCAAAGTGCTCCGAGAAGGTGCGCAATGGAGATGTCACCAAAAAGTGGTGGTTTGAGCAGATCGGCGCGAATTACCTGGAGTACAACCTGGAGAGTTACCGCTACCGGATCCGGCAGCACGGGCTTGCACCCCTGCTCGAGTGCGGGGTCTGGCTGATGACGCCGTTCTGCCTGAACTGCTATGCAGGCGTGATCCGGAAACGGATGAGACAGGAAACATAGGAAGAACGCACATGAAGATATTACAGGTAACTCCATTCTTTAAACCCCTCTGGGAATCGGGCGGGGTGGCACGGGTTGCATACGACATCTCACGGGTCCTGCACGAGAACGGGCACGACATTACCGTCTACACGACGAACCGGAGCATCCATCCAAACGATCTGCCGACGAACCGCGCCACCTCCGTCGATGGGATGAACGTTTACTACTTTGAAAATCTGCGAAGATACACCCCGGGGACAGCCCTGCCGGTGATGCCCTACCGCATGCCGGCGGTCGCAAGAAGGGAGGTGGCCGGGTTCGATCTCATCCACATCCACGATCACCGCACCATGCTCACCATCATCGCTTCGCATTACGCAAGGAAGTATGGCATACCATACGTCCTTCAGGCGCACGGTGCGCTCCCCCAGGATACGGGCTCTGCACGGATGAAACGGCTTTTTGACCGGTTCTGGGCGGAGAAGGTGCTCCTCGGCGCGGCAGGGGTCATCGCCCTCAACGAGACAGAGGCGGAGCGCTACCGGGACCTGGGCATCGCCCCCGAAAAGATCGCGATCGTCCCGAACGGCATCGACCTCGCCGAATACCCCTCACTCCCTGTTCGCGGCGGATTCCGCAAGGCTTGGGGGATCGGCGATGATGCAAAGGTCGTGCTCTATCTCGGGAGACTCGATCCGACAAAGGGGATCGATCTCCTGATACGCTCGTTCGCCATGGTTGCCCGGGAGTTCGATGATGCCGTCCTCATGCTCATCGGTGGGGATATGGGCCACAACGCTGAGTTCTGGCAGCGGGTCAGGGAACTCGGCCTCAATGACCGGGTGATCTTTACGGGGTTCGTGAGCAAAGAGGATAAGATGGCTGCGTATACCGATGCCGATGTCTTTGTGACACCGAGTTTCACCGGTTTCCCCATCACGTTCCTGGAGGCATGCCTCTGCGGGACACCCATCGTGACGACAGGAAAAGGAGACCGGCTTGGGTGGATCGATAACACCGTCGGATTCAACACCGAGTATACACCGGAGGCGCTCGCCGATGCCATCGGGCGCCTGCTTGCCGATGAGACGTTACGGGCGGAGTTTGGTGAGCGGGCAAAGGAACTCATCAGGACCAGGTATAACTGGGAG
>JAAZGM010000072.1 GCA_012511245.1 Methanomicrobiales archaeon
CCTGTTTACATAAAAGATGAGTCGGTACCTCCTTAAGCCTCTTTCTTACCCCCTGCACGACCGCAGAGCAGGCCGCCCCCTCGCCTGGGAGGAAATACCCCTCCTCGACGACCGGTTCCACCCCGACAGCTACAACGTCGGCGTGAACGTCGGAGAGGCCGCCGGCCAGACGGTGATGCACCTCCACGTCCACATCATCCCCCGGTATGCCAGCGATGTAAAAACCCCCCAGGGCGGGGTCAGAGGGGCGATCCCGGAGAAGAGGGTGTATTGATGTTAATCTGTCTATCTTCCCCAAAAAAGAGGCATATTGAAAGTATTTGAGGATTGATAGTGTTATCAATAACTTTGAGAGTAACAAATATTATAAAATGGGAGGTGAATAGTTCTCTGTTAATGTGGAGTCAATGTTTGAAGTTGGAATTTCAGTTATTATCGCATTGGTGATCCAATTAACATTGGTGATATCGATGAAGATACAGATTGTAACATATGGAGGACCCTTCAGGGTGGAGGGACGGATACCTTTGCCTCCAATGTCGCTAATCTGACACCGATACTTCAAATAAATCCACCCTGATCGGTTCGAATGGGGGTTCGAATCCCCCGCTCCACTTGAAATCCATATATATGCAAAGTGAGTTCGGAAACATCTCTGTGCAGTCTCCCGCTCATATCGTCTTCTCAAGCACCCACCCGACCAGCCCCGCGTCCACGACCATCAGAGAGAGTCGCCGAGGAGGGACCGGCACCACCCCCGAGTCCGGGGGCGCCTCATACGCCGCCAGGGCATCGTCAGGCGAGTGGACGACGTAGAAGGGTCTCCGGAAATCGTCCCGGTTGAACCGGTCCCGCATACGCACGAAACTCGGCAAGGGTCGACCGCGACTTCACCTGATAGGACTCGGCGTTGATGGTGTCCTCGAACTCGATATCCGCAAACTTCATCGTCTTGCCGACGACGCTCCGCCGCCGCCAGCCTGAACCGGAGAAGACCAGATCGACGAGCACCGCGAAGTCCTGCCAGTGCAGGTACCGGACCAGAGCCTCAATCCAACAGACCTGATCATCCCGTGCATCGACGACCGCGGCATACCCGGGTGTATGCTTGTCGTTGATCAGGCGCCTGAGGGTGTCAAGCGGCCCCATGAACAACCTTATTCCTGGTCGCCTCCAACGGGTTATTATCTGCCTATCCGGCGCCGGAGAGCGGACAGAAACTGTGAGAGCGTATGGAAGAGTTCACGGTCGAAGAGGTCATCGGCTACCAGATAGAGATCATCCGGGCAAGCGGCGTCGAGGAAGATCAGGGCCTCGAGGGGCGGCTCCTCAATCCTGGAAACCTCGACTTTGTCATCACCGCGAGTAACGATATCTCTGACCCGTTCAAGAGAGCGGCGTTCGTCCTCCACGGTCTTGTGACGGGGCATCCGTTTGTCCAGGGGAACAAGCGAATTGCATTTTTGCTCGCAGCCCTCATCCTGCTCCGGAACGATACGTCATTACAAGCCCCGATGAGGAGAACAACCGCGTGGTACGGGAAATTGCCGAAGGCAGGCTCATGCGGGAAGAACTACTGATCTGGCTGCACTCGGTCGCAAAAGCAGGGCAGTGATCACTCCGCCAGAAGGTCGAGGGTCTTCTTGTGCCGCTCGATGAGCAGCGTGAAGTCCTCCTGTTTTGAGGGGTAGGGCGGTCCTTCATGGGCCTGCGGCGGGCTATCGGGGCCGCAAACGATCGAATCCTGCGGCGGGTGCGGGCTGTATGAGGACTCAGGGTCGCGAACGCCTTCCCTGCCGGGTGATCTCCTGTCTCTTGAGTTCATTCTCCACCCCTCCTGTATCTACGAGTGTTGTGAATGTCGTCCTTTACCATCATGAACCTTCGCTCAGGGTATACCCTGCGGAAGGGAGACGCGACCGTCGCTCAACCGGCTTATCGATTCTCCCGCTCCTGCCGGTCGTAGTCCTCCACCTGATCCATCATCCAGCGGGCGATGGCACGGAAGGTCTCAGGCGACATCCGTGCGTCAAAGACGATCCGGCGCTGTATGGACTCGACAACCATCTCGCCGTCCTCGTCGGCACCGATCTCAGGCAGATCACAGTAGAACGCTATCTGGCCGAGCGTGGGAATCAGGGTCCCGTAAACCCCGTCCACGGGGGCCACGTTGCACGCCGGGTCCCGCGATACCTCGACCGCCGGCCATCTCTTGAGGGACATGCACCTACTCCTCCCCCGGCGCCGAAGCCGTGATCCTGCCCGCGGAGAACGGGCTCTCCTGACAGTGCGCCCGTGTGGGTCCAGCGCCCTCCCGCGACGGCAGGAGCCCCCGGTACAGGGCCGCGATCAGGGTTTTTCCGAGTGTGGTCGGCACGTAGAACGATGCTTCGGCATTCCCGACATCATCGAGGCTGCGGGCCTGTCTGGAGACCAGTCCCGCGTTTGTGAGCACTTTTAAGGCCCTCGATACCTCGGGAGGTTCCGCCTCGAAGAGTTCCCGGATCTGGTTAAACCTGAGTCCCTCATCCCTCTCAAGGAGCGCGATGAAGATCGCCCATGCCTTCTGATTCCCCAGGGGGGCCGTGGCATTGATGATCACCGAAGGGATCTTGGATATATGCTGCTCAAGGATCGTCTCGTTCATGGTTCACACCCGGACCTCATATGGTTCCACATCTGTTACCGCAATATATAATCTTGCGCGTTAGAGTAACAGATTTGATACCTTGATCCGTTATCCATGAGAACCACGATACTCCTCTGATGGATCTCCTCGCCGGACTCAACAGGGACCTCGATTATGCAGAAAGGCTCAAAGGCGGGCTCACCGTCGGGCCTGTTCGGTTCGTTCAAGAGATCGCACCTTGAAGCGTTGAGACACCACCTCCGCGAGCGCGAGGGATTCAACGCCCGGGTCTCATATGACCTTACGGCATCCCACCCGAAAGAGCCCGGAGAGGACGATCGCGCCTATGACTTCCGGCTGGCAGAGGTTCTTATCGAAGAGAGCCGGGTATACATCGTCCATTTCTTCCGGGAAGAGGAGGGCGAATACGGCATCAACGATTCGGCCACCCTGGAGATCGGGATCCTTTACGGCCTGAGCGCCGCCTCTCCGCAGGTGAGCCGCTACACCCTCATCCTCTCTGAAGAGGGCTGCGATGCCAGGAAGATCGGCGGCATGCGGTTCACCGAAAGAGAGTGGCGCTGGCACGATTTCGAGAACCGCGACGAGGCAGTCCTTTCCGCAACCCAATTCTGCTACGACTGCCTTCTGGACTGCTCACGCTCGCTCTGACCGGCGTCCCGCCTTGCTGCAGGGCGGCCGGCGCATGCCCACACACGGATCAATCCTGAGGAAAGCCCCGGTTCAGACCAGGATCTCCTCGACCGGCAACCGGATCTTCGGTCCCGGGCTGTCCGCGGCATACCCGACCGGGCAGAGGATGACCGGAACGAGGGGGGCGGGGATCGCCAGGATACGGCTGAACGCCGCGGGGTCGAACCCGGTCATCGGGCATGAATCGAACCCGAGCGACTTCGCCCCATGCAGGGCGTTTGCCAGGGCGAGATACGTCTGGGCCTGCGACCAGGCGAGCCGCTGTTCGGGCGTCATCGTCCCGGCAAACCGGGAGGCCATCTCCACGATGGCGCTGCGCGTCTCTTCGGGAACGCCGTTCTCCTTCAGCAGGGCCTCGAGCCGCCGGATCAACCCGTCATAATCGGGATCTGCACAGAAGACCAGAAGGTGCGAGCAGGTCGTGATCTGCTCCTGGTCGAAGGCCGCCGGCCTCAAGGCCTCCTTCTGGGCCGGGTCCGAGACCACCCTGATCCGCCAGGGCTGGAGGTTGAGCGCCGAAGGAGCCAGGCGGACCAGTTCCAGGAGTTCCCTGAGGGCCGCATCGGGGATCGGCTTGCCGTCAAACCGCTTCGTCGCGTAACGCTGCCGTACACAGTCTTTGAAGTCCATATCTACTGATCAGTCCTGAGAACAGATTTATATCTGCCGCCGATCCCGCGAGAGACCGGTACCGGAAACCCGCTCACCCCCGGCTCCTCCGCGAAAAGAACTCCCTCACGCCCCCCTGGAGAACTCCGGAACGACTGATACGAGCACCACCTCCAGAAACGCATGGTCGCGGGCGTTCCTGTAAAATATCCACGCGGTCGCGCCGAGCCCCTGGCTGAAGGCCGGGTGTCGTACCGATCGGAGCCAGCAGGTAGCCGAGGAGGCTCGCTGTGAAGAGATCCAGCACGGTGCTGCACAAGGAGCATGGCCGCGAAGAGTATCGCGAGAGTAAAGTCCTGCCAGATCGTCTCGATCACGCTGCCCTGTGCACAGCATACGGGTATCGTCCGCCCGAAGATCAGACCGCCATACTCTCTCCCGGGGATACCTCCCCCTCAGCGATCGGACAGGAGCCTCTTCTACATTCTATCTCGATATCGAGAAAATCCGCAACAGATAAGAACCACCCCGCGGCAAATGATACACATTATGGCTGTGACTGCCGCAAAGCGCATCCGCACCGAACACCTCGACCTGATCCCGGCGACGCCCGAGATCCTTGAGAGCGACCGTAACGACCGCGAGAACCTCGTCCGCCTCCTCGATGCCGCGATCCCGGGTTCGTGGCCGCCATCGCTCCTCGACGAAGAGACGCTCGAAGCATTCATCCAGATGACGGCCGAGGGCGGCGACCCGCTCTTCACCGTCTGGTACTGGGTGCTTGACGACCCGGCAGCAGGCGGGCGGACCCTCATCGGCGCCCTGGCGACCGCTACGCCCCCCGCGCTTGAGGAGACGGATGACCGGGTTCTCATCGGCTGCTCGGTGCTCGACGAGTTCCAGGGCAGAGGGTATGCGACCGAGGCGATCCGCCACCTCGCCGCTGCGTTCTTCGCTCTCCCGGGCATCCGGCAGATCGAGGCGTCGATCTACCCCGACCTTTCCGCATCCGTCCGGGTGCTGGAGAAGAGCGGGTTCGTCCGTGCCGGCGAGGGGTTTGAGGAAGGAACGGTCGCCTACGTTCTTAAAAACCCCGATACTTCGGCCTGAAGTACATCTTCCCCTCTTTTTGCCCTGCACAGGAACCTATATATCCTGTTCGTACCCTGTGTGCCTGCCGAGACCGGCAGGAAGTGGAAACCATGGCATGGAGAAGATCGTCGCGAGAGATCTGGGACGAATTCGACCGAATGATGAGCGATATGCAGAGGCAGTTTTCCGAGGCGGTGCAGCGGCTCCCCGGGACTGCACAACAGTCGCCCGTTCCCGAAACGGTGATCGATGTCCTTGAACACGATACAGCCGTCGTGGTCATCGCCGATCTCCCCGGCGTCGAGAGAGAGGGTATATCCATCCGGCTCCTCGACCCGAGGACGCTCAGGATCACCGCCCGGAGGGAGGATGTCCACGAAGAGCAGGAGATGGGATATCATGTACAGGAACGGCGGTTCGGCGCGATCTCCCGGACCGTCACCCTCCCCGCAGACGTCAGGGGCGAAGAGGCGATCGCCACGTTCAAGAACGGCGTCCTCGAGGTTCAGCTGAAGAAGGTCGCCGCGACCCACGGCAAGGTGATCGCGATAGGTGCGGCGGCCGAGCAATCCGTCGCAGAAGCGCGCCGGGAGCAGATCGAGGAGGAGTACCGGGAGGATAAAGAGAAGGTGAAGCCGTCCGGGTACTTAAGCCCCCGCGACATCATGGAAGCAGAGCAGAAGGTCCAGATTGAGGATACGGGGAGCCACGAAGAGCAGGAGATGGCCGCGAAACTCCGCAGGCAGAAGGAGCAGATGTACGAAGAAGGGAAGAAGAGGCTGGCTGAACAGGAGGCAGAGAACCCCTCGAGATGAGGGGGCGCCCCATCACCCCGTGCTATCCCGGAGAAGCGCGAACCCCGCCTGGATCCGGTCCAGGTACCGCCGGTTGCGCCCGCCCGGGTAGGGGAGGCAGAGGAGTCCGCACTCCTCAAATATCGCCTCCGTGGATAGCCCGGTGATCCGTCCCGCGCCGGAGAGGGCGCTCGCGTAGGGCTCGATACACCCGAGGCCGGAAAGCGCCGTATTGCCGAGGGCGACGACGCACTCCGGGGCGAGGGCGGCGATATCGGGCGCAAGGGTCTCCCGTGCGCTCATACGGACGAGATCGGCCGGGATGGTTGGTCTGCGGTTCTTCCGAAAGACGCATCGTACCGTATCGACGAGGTAGAACCCCGCCCCGGTGAAGAGATCGAGGTTCTCCCGGCGCGACCCGCCGTCGAGTCCGAGCAGCACAAAGAGGTTCTCAGCAAACGTGCGGGAGAGGGGCGCGGCGCCGGGGCGGCTCGGCGCATCGTAGCGGTCGTTCCAGAAGTAGGGGTAGCCCGGGCTCCGGCAATCGGCCGGTTCCGCGATCTCGCGCCGCCCGGCTGCCCAGGGCGGGGACTCGGCGACGAAGAGCACTTTTACGCGCCGGGGCAACCGGGATGCGGCATCGCAGGCGTCGTGGGGGAGGAGATCGGGCAGGAGGATACCGCTGAGGTCGGGACGGGCGGCGGCGTAGCGGTGGTAGATCCCCCGCATCGTTACAGCGTCAGGCGGCGGTCGAAGAGGCATACCGGTACATTTGCTCCCTCCGGGAAGATATGCCCGTCCCACCGGCGGCAGGATGCGACATATAAAGAGGTCACAAAACCAAGAAGTAAGAGAATGGAAAAGAATATCACCTTCCAGGAACTCAATATCTCGCCAAAGACGCTCCGTGCAATAGAAGATATGGGTTTTGAGGAGCCCACGCCCATCCAGGTCAGCACCATACCCGCGATCCTCGACGGGCGCGACGTCACCGGCCAGGCACAGACCGGGACAGGAAAGACGGCGGCGTTCGGCGTTCCCGCGATCGAGCACGTCGACCCTGACAACCGGGAGACGCAGGTCCTCGTCCTCTCTCCCACCCGGGAACTTGCCATCCAGACCGCCGAAGAGTTCGTCCGCCTTGCAAAACACCACCGGGGTATCAACATCCTCCCGATCTACGGCGGCCAGCCGATCGACCGGCAGTTCCGGGCGCTGGAGCGCGGCGTCCAGGTCGTCGTCGGGACGCCCGGCCGGGTGCTCGACCACCTCGACCGCGGGACACTCTCGTTTGACGGTGTGAGGCTCGTCGTCCTCGATGAGGCCGACCAGATGCTCGATATGGGATTCCGGGAAGACATCGAGAAGATCCTCGATGAGACCCCGGAGAACCGCCAGACCGTCCTCTTCTCGGCCACCCTCCCAAAACCCATCCTCGAGATCTCAAAGAAGTTCCAGAAGGATCCCGAGTTCATATCGGTCGCGCGCCGGGAGGTGACCGTCCCGCAGATCGAGCAGCTCTACCTTGAGGTGCGGAGCCGCGACAAACTCGAGATCCTCACCCGGCTGCTCGACATGTACGATCCCGACCTGACCCTTGTCTTCTCAAACACCAAACAGGGTGTCGACGACCTGACGACCCACCTCCAGGCCCGCGGCTACTTTGCCGAGGGGCTCCATGGGGATATGAAGCAGACCCTGCGCGACCGGGTGATGGCGAAGTTCCGGGCCGGGTCGATCGATGTCCTGGTTGCAACAGACGTCGCCGCACGGGGCATCGACGTCGAGGACGTCGATCTGGTCATCAACTACGACGTCCCGCAGGACATCGAGTACTACATCCACCGCATCGGCAGGACGGCACGGGCAGGACGCACCGGCCGGGCGGTCACGTTCGTCGGCCCAAAAGAGTACTTCAAGCTCCGGACGATCCAGAACTACACAAAGATCCGGATCGCCCGGATCCCGCTCCCGACGCAGGGAGACGTCGAGGAGAGCCGGACCCGGAAACTGATCGAACGGGTGCATCAGACGATCGATGACGGTGATCTCGGCAAATACGTGAATATCATCGAGCGGATCGTCGCCGGTGACTACACCTCGCTCGAGGTCGCCGCCGCTCTCTTGAAACTGGAACTCGGCGGGGCCGGCCAGGGCCAGCCGCAGGATATCAGGCCGGTCCGGGGGCTTGCCCTCCTCCGGATCCCGGTCGGGCGGGAGCACCAGATCCGGCCGAAAGATATCGTCGGGGCGCTCGCGGGCGAGACCGGGATCCCCGGCAGCGCCATCGGTGCGATCAACATCTACGACACCTACTCCACCGTCGATGTGCCTTCTGATGCCGCCGAACAGGTCATCGAGGGGATGAAAGGAAAGACGATCGCGCGGGTCAGGCTGGTCCGGCCGATCGAGATCATCGGTGGGGCCGGCGGAGAGTAAGCGGGGGCGTGCGGAACCGCCGCCACATCTTTTTTTCGTATCTGTTCTGACCTCACTGGAAAGGCTGGAGCAGAGAACAGTCATCGATCCGGAACGTTTTTCCCGGAGCCGGGGCATCATCCGGCATGAACCAACGGGATCACCATACGGCAGTCCGGTGGCGCAGGGGGATTCTCCAGGGTAGCGGCATCATACCGGGTGGAGGAAAAATATATATGGATCCGCGTGGATCCCATCCCGGGGGTGGTGGCACCAATCGGTACGGTACAATCTCTTATCTTCCGGAGTCTCATCGCCATCAAAATGGGAATTATCTACCCTAAGACCCGTATATCCATAATGACATAGAATAGTATGCTGCAAACTCCTGCCCGGATTCGGCCGGTTATATCTGCCCTGCATCCGGCGTGAGTCGGAACAACCCGGTCTGACTCGCCCTTTCCCGGAAAAAGCCGGATCCCCGAAAAGGCTCCACATGAATCTGCCATATGGGCGCAGCCGTGAGACCGCTTCAACGGCTGCGCCCGACTATAGGTGTATCCGGGTTGAAAACTCGTTTTTCCAGTCAGGTGTTCTGAACACCGAGTTCCGCGCTTAACATATCCAGGTAGTCGGAGAGGAGCCGGGTGATCAGGAAGTTCTTCCTGACGTGCTCCTTTCCTGCCCGGCCGAGCCGTTCCCCGAGTTCGGGGTTCTCGAGGACCTGCCGGACCCTCCAGGCAAACCCGTCGGTATCGGTCGGGTCGAGGAGGAACCCGGTCTCGCCGTCCTCGATCTGGAGTGGTATGCCCCCAACCCGGGACGCGATGACCGGCCGCCCCTTCCAGAGCCCCTCGGTGACGGTCAGGCCGAACCCTTCGCGGAGCGACTTCTGGAGGATGACGCATGAGACCCGCTGCAGGGCGTTGACCAGGAGGTGGTCTTCGGCGGTGATCAGGATGATGTCGCCGCTCTCGATGTACTCCCGGGCCTTCTCCTCGACGCTCCGGTAGATCTCCCGGCCCTCGGGGTCGTCGGGGGCCATGCTCCCGCAGAGGATCAGCCGGCAGTCGACGTGTTCGCGCACCTTGAGGAAGACATCGACGACGCCTTCGGGATCCTTCCACTTGTCGAACCGCGATATCTGGGTGATCAGGGGTTTGTCCGTCGGGACGTTGTACTTCTCAAGGAGGCCTGCGATCTCCGCATCGGTGAGGTCACGGTTCTTCTCCGAGAGGGGATCGATCGCCGGACGGCATATCCACTGCTCCATCGGCATCCCGCGGCGCCGGTACTCATCGTGTGATATGACCATCCGGTCGTAGCCGAGGACGAAGTCCTTGAGGAATTCCCAGAGGGCGGGGTCGGGTTTCGAGAGGTCGACGTGGCACCGCCAGACCCAGGGCTGGGCCTTTTTGTAGTACCGGATCAGGGGCAGGGGCTGCGGGTCGTGGATGACCACGAGGTCGTGGTCGATCGTCATCTGTCCGGAGAAGCACTCGTTTGTCTTGAGGTAGAGCCCCTTCTCGTCGTCCGAGAATGATATCGCCTGACCCTGGAGGGCGTTGTGGAAGTTCTTCGTGATCGTGAAGAAGTCGCCCTCGCCGGTAAGGATATTCCACTCTGTCCGGATCCCGACGTCGTTCATGAGCGGGACGAGCGAGAGGATCATCTCCGCAACGCCTCCGCTCTGGTAGGTCGAGTTCACGTGAAGAACTCGCTTCCCCCTGAGGGCCGCTGCCTTCCGGTATATCCCGGAGATGACGTCATCGCCGACGATAGGCCGGTGGTCCTCGAGCGTCCGGCCGTTATCGCAGATACAGGTTATTCCATCCATATAAGCCATCAAAATCTCCCCCACAAAGATAGTCCAGAGACTTACTGCACAGTATATTTATATCGACAAATATATAAATATATGTTTATAAAAACCGTTCCTCTGCCGCAAGATCCTGCCTCCAATGCAGTTTTTACCGCTCCGGTATGGTTTTACGTGGTGCTGGATGAAGATAGCAGAGCAAAAAAGATTAATAAAATGACGTGATTTGGGGCTCGGAGGTGACGCGGATCCGGAGGGCGGAGGGACCGGGAGAGGTGGCGCGCCGATAGAGCTGGAGAAGAAACGCCCATATAGGGTGAATCCAAACTCTTATCCGGCATGATGCATCGAGAACACGCCGGAGAGACGTCTTTCCTCACTACCTTCGATGGCGTAACCTTCCGGAAGATGCCGCACGGGGCCGATGCCGTCTACATCGTCGGCGAATACCACTTTGACGATATCCAGCCCGATGACGTCGTCATCGATATCGGTGCCAACGTGGGCGCCTTCTGCATACGGGCCACCCGCCGCTCGGGGCATGTGCTCGCCGTCGAACCCATCCTCACAGAGGCGCTCAGGGAGAACGTCGAGCGAAACGGTGGAGGCGTCACCGTGGTGGATGGGGCGCTCGGCACGGGGGAGCGTGCCCGGATAACCTGGGGGGAGAAGACGCTCACCGTTCCGACCTGCACCCTCGGCGAGTTTGCCGGCATGGCCGGGGGATGCGACTTCTTGAAGTGCGACTGCGAGGGGGCGGAATGGTTCATCCGGCCGCATGACCTCGATCGGGTGCGCCGGATCGAGATGGAGATCCACATGCCCCCGATCGGGGGGCCGGTGAACCGGAGGCTCCTCGACTACATCGGGGAGCACTACGATTTTGAGATAGAGCGGACACCCGGCTACGACGTGAAGGGCGTGATGGGGGTCATGCATGCCGTCCGGAAGAACAGCAGGTGAGGATCCGGCGCCCGTCGCGGGATGGGACGGTTCAGGGAATCCCGGTATGGATACAAAAGGCGGACGCTTCCCCGGGATCCGGCCGATCGCGGCTCACCGGCATGCATAAATAGGAACCTGCACCACCGCCCCGGTGGTGATGCAGTATGGCGCAGGCAAAAGAAGGCGACACCGTACAGGTGCACTATACCGGAAAACTCGGCGACGGAACGGTCTTTGATACGTCGGATGAGCAGACACCGCTCGAGTTCACCATCGGCAGCGGCCAGATCATCCCGGGATTCGAGCGAGCCGTGGTCGGCATGGAGCCGGGAGAGACGAAGACGGCGACGATCCCGCCCGAGGAGGCATACGGCCTCCATCGCGAGGAGATGACCATCACGGTGGAGAAAGAGCAGTTTCCCGACGATATCAACCCCGAACCCGGCCAGCAGCTCCAGGTGCAGCAGCCGGACGGCAGGATGGCTCTCGTCGTCATCAGCGACGTCTCGGAGTCGACCGTGACGCTGGACGCAAACCACCCCCTTGCCGGACAGCCCCTGACGTTCGATATCAGGCTCGTGGATATCGTGAGTGCCGCACCGGAGCAGGCGGC
>JAAZGM010000073.1 GCA_012511245.1 Methanomicrobiales archaeon
GGCAACCCCAACATCGCCGCGATGCGGTTCGTTGCCACGCACATGGACGACAAGATCCTGATCGCCGATATGTTCCTTTTGAAGACGAAGGCGAACATCAAGGAGAACCCGAACGTCGCGGTCACGATCTGCCACCCGCTCGATGAAGGGCGCTGGTGGGTCTTCCGGGGCAAGGCCGTGGACATAGAGTACGGGTTCCCACGCGACTTCGACTGGTACGGCGCAAACGCGACAGATATCCTGAACGAGTGGGGGAACTGGAACAAGGCCGAACCGCCGGATGAGGTGCCGCCGGACATCGTCTTCCCGAAGGCCGTCCAGCGCGGGGTCGTGGTCATGCACGTCGAGGAGGCTTACTCCATCGAGCCGGGGCATGTGGGAGAGAAGGTGCTATAGAGGTGATCGGGATGACAGTAAACCTTACAGAGAGGATGAAAGCCTGGATCGAGGCGATGGGCTGCCACCTCTGCGCTGCAACGCCTGAGGGTGTTCCATACGTGGTGCTTGGCCGCTACGCCGCGGTGCAGGACGGCGACAAAGTGGCGTTTGCACTTGCAGACGACGAAATGAAGGTGATCGAACCTGTGCTCGCGAAAAACCCCCGGGTCGCGTTCGGCGTCTCGCGGCAGGGCGGTATCCGGGCGGCATACCAGTTCAAGGGAACCGGGGAGTTCCTCCGGTCAGGACCGGTCTTTGATGTAGTTTCGGCACGGGCAAAAGAGGAGAAGGCGATAGATGCGGCAGCGGTGCTTCTCGTCCGCCTGACCGAACTCTACTGCACGAAGCCCGGGTACGAGGCGGGGCAGAGGCTCGACGGCATGAAGCCAGAAGAACTCAATGCGTGGGAGCGGCAGCGCTGGAAGGATGTGCCGCGGAAGAGGGATTGAGGTCTGATGAGCGGCGACGGAAAGAAGTTACCCAACCGGTTCCCCTGGATCATCCCCTTCTCGTGCGAGGGGTGCGGCGACTGCATCGTTGTCTGCCCAACAGGCTCGATCGAGCTCGTGGATCTGGGAAGGAAGATCGACAAGGCCTGGATCACGAACCCGGAGACCTGCATCGGGTGCGGGAAATGCGCCGATGCCTGCGTCGTCGGCGCCGTGCAGATGACGGCCTACGTCGAGAAGGCACTCGAACGCTACCGCGAGAAGACCACGCCCGGGTGATCCCGAAACCTTCTTTTTTCTACCTAATCCCGAACGACTCAAGCAGCACGTCAGGGTTCAGGCTGCCGAAACGGTGGACCTTGCCGCTCTCCGAATCGTTGATCGTGACCTCGGCCGGCGAGAACGCGAGCAGCGAGTCCATCTTGAGGAAGTCGTATCCGGCATCTCTGAGCACCCGGCCGAACGGCCGCCCGTAGTCGGGGGATGTCTGTGAAGGAAGGGTTTCAAAGACCGGGTCGTAGCCGTTTGCTGTGAGGATGACCGAGCCGTAGTAGATGTTACAGTCGTTGGTCACCCCCATAGCCTCGATGTCGGTCCGCTTCACGGGAGCTATCGGCGACCGGCCTGCCGCGTGGCTGATCCGGCGGATGTCATATCCCTTCTCCTCGAGTTTGTGGAGGGTCGCCGTGATGACCCGGCCGGAGATCTGGACCGAGCCGACCAGGCTCGCGGTCGGGGCGACGAGGACGGTGAGATCCTCAGGATCGATGCCGCATTTCTCAGCGATGAAATCCGTGACCTCCACACCCGGGAGAGTGCCCGCCTCGAGCGCGAGGATGCCGGTCGTCGATCTGTCAAGATAGTCGATCCGTCGGTAGGTCTCCTTCGGCTTCATCGCAAGCGCTCGCGCCGGACCCGAGGCCATTGCGGAGTAATCACCCACCCTGAGCACCCAGCCCGCCTTCTGGGAACCGAGGCATGCGAGAGCGGGGTGGCTCACGGTGAGGTGCAGGAACGGAACCGGCACATCCCCCACCCGGCCCATGGAAATCGCCGTCGTCGCAAGCCCTGCAAGGCAGATCTCCACGAAAAGGGCGCCCGCCTGGTAACTCCCGGAGACGTGCACGCCGCAGTCGATGCACGTCGCGCCGTTCTCCTGCACCGTAACCGCTATCCCGAGTTCATCCCGGCGGTCGATCATCTCCTGCACGGCGGGCATCGCTGTCTCGTTGATACTCAGCGCCATCTTAATCACTCCTGATCGAGGGATGGGGCGCAGATCGCTTTAGTAATTCCCATCCCGGCATGCAATCCGGCAACCGGCTTTATGCATCCGACGCAGAAACATATACAGAATCATGTCAGGCAATACGACAGATGGCTCATCGACGCGCCTCATGGACGGTGCGATCCCCGCCGGCCTCCTCTCCGCCGTGCGGTCGGAGCGGCCGCTCATCCACCACATCACGAACAGCGTCACGATCAACGACTGCGCGAACGTAGCGATCGCCACGGGAGCCGCCCCGGTGATGGCCGAGGCCGCAGAAGAGGTCGCCGATATGGTAGCCGCCGCCGGTGCCCTTGTCCTGAACATCGGAACGCTTTCCGCCGTGCAGGTCGAGGCGATGCTGATTGCCGGCCGACGGGCAAATGAACTCGGCATCCCGGTCATCCTCGACCCGGTCGGCGCAGGAGCGACGACATTTCGGACAGAGACGGTGCACAGGCTTCTCGACGCACTTGATATCGCCGTCCTGAAAGGGAACGCCGGGGAGATCGGTGTCCTTGCCGGGACGGGAGGGAGCGTCCGGGGGGTGGACTCCGGCGGGGTCACGGGCGATCCCGTCGAGACGGCGCGAGAGTGTGCCCGTCTCACGGGGACCGTCGTATCGATGACGGGGGCAGTCGACGTCGTCACCGACGAAAAAAGGGTCTTCCTCGTCAGAAACGGGGTTCCGGCGATGGAGCGTCTCTCGGGGACGGGGTGCATGGCCTCTTCGGTCACCGCGGCGTTCGTCGCAGTCGCAGATGACCCTGCGGTTGCATCGGCCTCAGCGCTCGCGGCATTCGGCCTCGCCGGGGAACGGGCGACGGCCTGTGCGCGCGGCCCCTACTCCTTCCGGACAGCGCTCGTTGACGAACTTGCCGTCCTCACCCCAGAGGATCTTTCCCGGGAGATGCGGATCGAGGAACGGTAAATGGCGTACGACCTCTACGTGATCACCGACGAGGAGATCGGGCGGGGACGATCCCATGCGGAACTCACCCGCCTCGCCGTCACCGGGGGCGCGGATGCGGTCCAGCTCCGTGACAAGAGGCTTTCGAGCCGCGAACTCTTTCTGACGGCCGTAGTCGTGCGCAGGATCACCCGGGATGCCGGTGCGCTCTTCATCATGAACGACCGCCTGGACGTGGCCCTTGCGGCAGGTGCCGACGGCGTCCACCTCGGTGAGAACGATCTCCCCATAGAAGAGGCGCGGCGGCTTGCCCCGCCGGGGTTCATCATCGGGGCATCGGTGAGTTCCGTTGCCACAGCCGCCCGGGCCGCTGCAGCGGGTGCCGACTACGTGGCGCTCAGTCCAACGTTTGCGACCGGATCAAAGGATGACGCAGGCCCGGGTCACGGGCTAACCATGCTCACGGAGATCCGGCAGGCGATCTCCATCCCTCTCATCGCCATCGGCGGGATCACCGCAGAAAACGTCGGCGACGTCATAGCCGCGGGAGCAGATGGCGTCGCGGTGATATCGGCGGTCGTCGGAAAGACCGATGTCACTGCCGCTGCACAGGAGATCCGGGGCCGGATCGCGGGTGCGAAGGTGAGAAGCCATTGACCGGCACCCCCGGGTCCCGGTGACCACCTGCCCGGACGCAAACCCTCTTCATTCCCGCCGTGCAACGTCCTGAAGAGTTGACAGCCATGACCGAGATCGTATTCACCCCAATCGGCATCATCCATTCCCCGTTCAACAACCCCCGGGATATGCCCATCCAGCCCGTCGGTGCACGGGGCGTCCGCGGCACGATCGAGATCGATCCGGCCTACGCCGCCGGACTGAAAGATCTCGCAGGATTCTCACGGATCATCGTTCTCTACCACTTCCACCGTTCAGACGGCTACACACTTGAGGTGACACCGTTCCTCGACACAGCGACCCGCGGAGTCTTCTCGACCCGGGCACCCCGCCGCCCGAACGCCATCGGGATATCGATGCTTACCCTGGTTGCCGTCGACGGCGCAACGCTCACCGTCGAGGATGTGGATATCCTGAACGGAACACCGATCATCGATATCAAGCCCTACGTCCCGGCCTTCGACGCTTACCCCGACGAACGCGCCGGATGGCTGGCCGCGACCTCGAAGGATGCCCGCACCATGCGTTCGGACGATCGGTTCTGTTAATATACGAGAATGTTAAGTTAATAGCATTTACATAACTTGAAAATAAATGCCAGACCTTTAATATCGTAGATGCGGATACTGGAGGGTATCTATGACAAAAAAAGCCATAGTGCTGGTTGCCTCCGTCATCCTCGCAGTCTTTCTCTGCACAGCGGGATGTATAAGCGGGCAGCCGGACGATACTACGACCGATACATCGCTCTTCGTCTACTCCGGCGCAGGTCTCAAGAAGCCGATGAGTGAGATCGGTAAGGCATTCACCGAGAAGACCGGCATCGACGTCGAGTATACCTTCGCCGGTGCAGGCACACTCGTCAGCCAGATGGAACTCTCCCGGAAGGGCGACGTCTTCGTCTCCGGCGGAACACCTGATTACCAGGTTGCCCGGGACAAAGGGCTGGTCGGAGAACCCGGGTACGTAGCCTACCATGTCCCGATCATAGCCTTCCAGAAAGGGAACCCGAAGAATATCACCTCGATCGACGATTTCGCCCGGCCGGGGCTGAAAGTTGCTCTCGGTGGCGTGGAGTCGACCGCGATCGGCAAGGCCGGCGATAAACTCTTCGAAAAACACGGTATCCGCGATGCCGTTGAGGAGAACGTCGTCCTCAGGGCACCAACGATCAACGAGGTCGTGGTCGCGATGAACATGGGCACCGCCGATGCCGCCCTCCTCACGCTCGACAGCATCAACCCAGAGACGATGGACACCCTCGACCTCCCGCAGGAAGACGGCCTCACCCTCGTTGTCCCGGTGGGCGTGACAACCTTCACGAAACAACCGGATGCCGCGAAGCAGTTCGTCGAGTTCGTCACCTCCGATGAAGGGAAGGCCTTCTTTGCAAAATACGGGTTCCCGACCTACCCTGACCCGAAGTACGCAGGGATCGAACCATGAAAGGAAGTGAGGGATACTCCTGCAGGGCTATCGGGATCGCCCACACACCATTTTCGGACCCGGCCGCAACCCCGATCCAGAGTGTGTTTGCCACCGCCCGCGGAACCGTGGAGATCTACCCGGAGTTCGAGGCCGGGCTCCCGGCACTAGCAGGGTTTTCTCACATCATCCTCACCTACCGGTTCCACCGCGCTGCCGGTGAAGAACTCGCCGAGCGCCCGCTCATTGACGGCGCAGAACCGCACGGAATATTCGCGACCCGGCACTTCAACCGCCCGAATCTGCTCGGGATATCGGTCGTCAGGCTTGTCGGGATCGAGGGTGGGCAGATCACCGTCGAGGGCGTCGATCTCCTGGACGGGACGCCCATCCTCGATATCAGGCCTTATATCCCGGCGTTCGACAGCATCCCCGATGCAAAACCCGGATGGGTAACACCGGGGCACGTCGAAGCGATCAGGCGGCAGAGCACATCGTTCTAGGCGGGTCGACCGTGGCCCTGAAACGGAGTACTCTCCCCCGCCCCTCCGCTTTTAAAGCGGCGTTTTTTGCCATAGCATTCTGCCTGATCGCCTACATGGTCGTCGTCATCGTCGGCCTTGTACTCTACCCACCGCTCCCTGCCCTCATCGCGAGCCTCACATCGCCCGAGATCCTCTTTGCTATCAGGCTCTCGCTCATCACATCGGTGATCTCGACCACCCTCTGCGCCGTCACAGCCGTGCCGATCGCCTACTCCCTCGCCCGGTTCTCGTTTCCCGGCAGGAAGATCGCGAACACCATCTTCGATATACCGCTCGCTCTCCCGCCCCTCGTTGCGGGCGTGGCACTGCTCATCTTCTACGGCCCTTCAAAGTTCGGACAGACGCTCGCAGCCATGGGACTCGACATCATCTATACTCCGGCCGGGATCATCATCGCCCAGTTCTTCGTCAACCTCCCCTACATGGTCAGGGTCACGCGGTCGGCTTTCGAGACGATCAACCCCCGCTACGAGTATGTCGCCCGGACACTCGGGTGCACCGAGTGGGGGACGTTCCACCAGGTCACCCTCCCCCTGGCACGAAACGGCATCGCCGCCGGTCTCGCCATCACCTGGTCGAAGTCTATCGGCGAGTTCGGCGCGGTCTTGATGCTTGCAGGAGCCACCCAGATGAAGACCGAGACGCTGCCCATCGCCCTCTTTCTGAATATGTCGACGGGGGATCTCGACCTCGCCATCGCCGCATCCGTCATCCTGATCGTCATATCGATAGCGTCGCTCACGATATTCGAGCGCTTTAGCGGCGGAAGGGGGGTCTTCTGATGCTTGATATAAGGGGGCTCTCCCTGACCCTCGGGGAGTTCTCCCTCGACGGTGTGGATATGACCGTCGGTGACGGGGAGTACTTCATCGTGCTCGGGCCGACCGGTGCGGGAAAGACCATCCTCCTTGAGACGATCGCCGGGATTTACACCCCAAAAACAGGGACGATCACCCTCGATGGACGCGAGATCACCCAGACCGACCCAAAGGATCGGGGGATCGGTATGGTCTACCAGGACTTCATGCTCTTCCCTCACCTCACCATCGAGGAGAACATCGGGTTCGGCCTCCGGCAGCAGAGGATCGAACCCGGAAAGATCCGAAAACAGGTCGTGGAGACTGCAGAACTCCTCGGGATTGACCACCTCCTCGAACGCACCCCGGGAACACTCTCGGGCGGTGAACAGCAGCGGGCGGCGATCGCCCGGGCGCTTGTCCTCCAGCCCCGTGTTCTCCTCCTCGACGAACCGCTCTCGGCGCTCGATACCGTCACCCGGGACCGGCTTCGGCGGGAACTCAGGGCGATCCACCTGGCGACCGGGACGACGGTTGTTCATATCACCCATCACTTCGAGGATATATTCGCCCTTGCCGACCGGGTGGCGGTGATGCAAGACGGTACGATCGTTCAGGAGGGAACACCCGACGAGGTCTTCCGGAGACCGGCCACGGAGTTCGTTGCAGCCTTCACCGGGATGGAGAACGTCTTCTGCGGGGTGTCAGAGGTTCTGGACGGGGAGGGAGCGATCGATCTCGGCGCCATCACCATCCGTGCGGGCGCCTGCGCCCGGGGCGATGTCTGCGCCGGCATCCGGCCCGAAGAGGTGATCGTCTCCCGGGAGCCGTTCGAGTCGAGCGCAGTAAACGTCTTCCCGGGCACGGTGACGGAGATCCGGGAGAACGGTATGTTCTCCAGGATCATCGTGGATACTGGCCTGCCCTTCGTCGCGGTCCTGACCCGGCAGAGTGTCGCCCGCCTGGGCATCGTCGAGGGGGGTCGGGCTTATATCACATTCAAGGCCTCAGCAGTTCACGTCTTCAAACGATAAGGCATATCCGGCGGCCAGGAGAGGGGAGAGAGAGCACCCGAACGCCCCACTGTTTGCGAGAGCGGTCGCAGGAGGAGGAGGAGGGTAACCTGCTCCCTTCAGCCTCGCGATCCAGGGAGCCTTTGATCCTCTCAGGCTCCAGATTTCACGGGATGCCTGCCTTTACACCTTCCAAAACAGGTTTTTCCAGCACCGTGCCAGGAATATGCCCTGATCTCGGGCAGATCCTCAAAGGTTCATGCGGGGCTTGATGCCACGGCCCGGTTCACCCAGCACAGGGGTTGTAAACGTAACCACAGAGCCCGCATCGGTATGAATCCAGCATCTCACCACCCCGGTCGATTGGAACACCGGCGGAGACACGCCACCCCATCTGTCCCGGGGCAGATATGCACTCCGATCAGGATAATTACAGGCGGTGTTCTTCGGGAGGGCGCCCGTCGAGGCATGAAGGACAGATTTCACAGTTTACAAGGAAATGCGCCAATAGAGCAGGGAATTCTGCCAGGAGAACCGGACAGGATAACCTCACCATCTGATCAGAAAGAAGGTAACAGGATGAGAAGAGTCCGGTACATTCAGATCTTCTTAAACCGGCTCTTCCCCACACCACACCAGGGACATTTCCAGGTGTCAGGCAGATCTTCAAACGCCGTTCCGGCCTCAATACCGTGTTCGCTATCACCGACAGCGGGGTCATAGACATACCCGCAGACACTACACCGATATGAATCCATAACGAGTTCTCCTCTCTATCCCGGCCGGCTGCAAGGGCGGCAGGGCATATGATCTCCTACGCCCTGTGCGTGGATAAGCATTCCGGTCAGGAAACAGGGAAAATAAGTTCTTTTCCCGTGCATCCATCGAGGACGATCGAGCGCTCACCCCGCTCTGATGCAAACCGGACCAGATAGACCGGATAGTAGATCGTATCGAACCCGACGATCTCCGCCGTCGGTTCAAGCCCCTTCAGGACGGTCCGGAGCATGGGTTCCGTGACCTTCGCGTCAGCAGGCTCTTCCGGGAGCGGTTCCATAGGGAGAGCGGCACCCGGCCGGAGGAGAGAGAACGCCGGGACTTCTTCCTTAAGCAGGGGGACATAGACCTTCGTCTCACCCACTGTCCGGACTTCTGTGATGAGTTTCGCACCGGAAAGGCTCTTCATCGCCTTCTTCACCACGGCCGGCGGCAGATGGGTATCGGCCTCGATCTCGGTCAGCGTCGAACCGCCGTTCGCAAGCCCGGCAACGATCTTGACTGCAGCCTCATCAAGCCCCAGGAGTTCCGAGAACCCCGGCCTGATCTTCAACCCACGGCCGATCTCGACGATGCACCCGGTCTGCCCATCGAGGACGAACGACGCCGTCTTCGTCGTCTTCCGGAGAATCCCCCCGATGTACCGGATATCCACCCGGTAGAGCGGCCGATAGACCCGTTCTCCCGAGACGATCCGCTCTTCGGGCTCCAGGATCCGGAATCGCCGTTTTCTCATACTTTTCGCGATATCGAGCGCTTCCTCACGGACGATTGTCGGAACCACCGCATCCGCGGGAGGGGAGGGGGGAGGTGTTGGCTCTTCACGGCAGTCATCGGCGCACGGCCTGGATCGCTTCGCCTCACGCGGCTGTGCAGGCACGAGACGGGGCGTCAATCCCCGGTGCTCCGTCACCCGCGCTCCGAACCGCATCTTCACCTTCGCCCGCGAGAGGCTTCCCATAACGAAAAACTCCCCGGGTTCGAGTTCCGCGAGCTCTGCCACCTCCTGACGGGATGAGAAGAAGAGGCCGACCGCTTTCAGGTCATTCTCGATCGAGAGTTTCCCGATGATCTGATTGTTGCACTGCGAGAGAACGTTCTTTGCAACGAGAGACGGCCGCTGGGTCGCGACCAGCAACCCAAGGCCGCGCTTGCGCCCCCGGCGGGAGATCTCCTCGATCTTCTTGATGGATGACCCCACCTGGGGGATGAACTTGTCCGCCTCCTCCACGATCAGGAGGTAGGGCTGTTTCAGGGAGCTCTCCAGGTCGTAGAGGATCTCGGCAAACTTCGTCACCTCCTCGCGCATATCGATCTCAGAGACATCGAAGATCACCGCGGTCCTGGAGCAGATCGCATCATGCATCAGGCTCCGGACATCCGCCTTCCCGATCTCTACATCGCAGCCTTCGCTCGAACCGATCCAGAGAAGGGGAAACCGGTCCCGGAGCGAGAAGTACTCGCCTTCGGTATCGATGAGGCAGAATCCCACCCTCGCCTCGAGGAGTCGCTCACAGAGGACCGCAATCCCCCAGCTCTTCCCGGCGCCCGACTGCGCGATGATACAGGTTCGCCCCGTGACCAGCTCCTGTGCATCGATGGCGATCTCGCGGTCGCCTGCCTTTCCGATGACGAGATCCATCCGATCAGATGATCACAGGACGGCGGGAGTTTTAATGCTTAGCTTCGGTTCCAGAAGGGGCGATTTCGGGATCAGGGGATAAATCTTCATTTTTTTCCCCCGATGAGTGACAATAGTGTCCCGATGGCTGAGAGGATGCCGAATGCGAGGAAGATCAGGTGCAAACTCTTCTGGAACTCCGGAAATATCGCCGGCGTGACGGCAGTCGACCCCATGATGAGCGCAAACACCACAAGAACCGCCCCCATGCTCAACATCATCCCGAGCGAGCGCATCATCGCGGTCATCGCCGATGCGCTCCCGTAGAACCTTGCCTCCACGCAGCCCATGATGGCGGTGGTGTTCGGGGATGAGAAGATCCCGAGCCCGAGGCCCAGGACAGCCAGAATTACGACGATCACCGAAATCGGCGTTGTATCCGATATCGCAGCAAGGCCGAAGAGACAGACGGCCGAGAGCGCCATCCCGACCGAGGCGACATACCCGGGCTGCACCCGGTCGGCGAGGCGGCCCGAGACCGGGCCGACGAAGACCTGGACGATCGGCTGCACGAGGAGGAGGGTGCCCGCAGCAGCAGGTTCATACCCCCGGATATACTGGAGATAGAGGGCGAGAAGGAATCCGACCGCATAGGTGGCGCTGTAGTTGATCAGCGCGGCGGCGTTTGATGCGGCAAAGACCCGGTTCGATGTAAACAGCGAGACCGGGAAGAGGGGATTCTGGCACCGCCTCTCCACCACATAAAAGACCACCCCGAGAACGAGCGCCGCTACGAGGAGGAGCATGCCGTCCGGGGTGGTCGCCCGTGCGAGCCCCAGGAAGAGACAGAAGATCAGGGCGGAAGAGAGGATCAGCCCGGGAAGATCGAAATCTTCCGGACGGCGCTCGTTCAAGAATGCCGGGAATCTCCCGGCGTAGGCGAGGGCGGGGATGGCGATGAGAACGGTCACGACAAAGATGCTCCTCCAGCCGAAGAACTGGGTCAGGGCACCCCCGAGGAACGGACCAAGCGAGAGGCCGGCGTAGACCGCAGTTGTGTTGAGCCCGATCGCGTAGCCCCGCTCACCGGGCGGGTAGAGATAGGTGATCAGGGCGATGCTGTTCGCATAGATCATGGCGCCGCCGATCCCCTGCAGGAACCGGAAGAGGAGGAGCATGCCGATCGTTGGCGTGAAGATGGAGAGAAGGGAGCCGGCGGTGTAGACGACAACCCCGACCATGAAGACGGTGACACGTCCCCGGGAATCGCCAAGTTTCCCCGCCGGAAGGAGGAAGATGACCGACGAGAGGAGGTATGCGCTCGTAACCCAGGCAAGCGTGGCGGCGTCGGCAGAGAACTCCGCCCCGATAGCGGGAAGCGCAAGGTTAACAGCAGTGCCGGTGAAGGGGTTTAAGAATGTGGCGATGGTGATCAGGATAAGAATGAATCTTCGTGAATACGACCGCTCTTCTTCCTGCTCCATCCCCATCCCCCCGCCTGAATTCTTCGTTATATGGGTATCTGTGCTCATTGCATAAGGATGTCGATATCAGGGGGAACTGCGCCGATAACCACCGCATCAGGCCACCGTTATAGTGCGTGAGATGGCCCTTTCGTACCGGAAGATGCAGGATCTCGCGTAGAGGGAACAGAGGCATGAGAGGGGGAGAGACAGCCGGGCGATCCCCGCGCCCTCCCCTGTGCTCCCGCATCCGAAGGATCGAGATCGCTTACCGCCGGATCGCCCCGGCGATGGCGCCGCCGATCAGGGAGAGGACTCCCTGGTAGACGAACGCCGATACGATGATGATGAGCGATGTCCCGACGCCCGCGATGAACCCGAACGCCCCGAGAAAAACCGTGCCGCCGAGGATGAGCAGTATCGCGATGACGATTGCGCCGAGGATGCCGGCAAGCAATCCGGCCTTTGCACCGTTTCCTATCCCGCCCCGGACCATCCAGCCGGCAACGAACCCGCCGATCAACGGTCCCAAGACCGGGAGCAGGAAACCAAGAATAAGTCCGACGAGCCACCCAACGATGACCCCGGTCCAGAAGTTATCTGCCATAGTCTTCCATCACCGCCGGGAATCGGGGGGACGTGGTATATAAGTGTTGGGCAGGTGGCCGGTCAGGGGGTGATCCGGGTTCCAACACGTCCGGCAAGAGCCAGGGTGGCCTCTTCGAGCGATGCAATGGTTGCCCGCCTGCCCCCATTCTCGATGAACCTGACGGCGGCCTCGACCTTAGGCCCCATGCTCCCGGGAGGAAAGTGCCCTGCCGCAAGGTGATCCCGCGCTTCACGAACCGTCATCTCGCTGATCTCCTGCTGGTCCGGCCTCCCGTAATTCAGGGTGACACGGCTGACATCGGTCAGGATCAGGAGATCCTCGGCGCCGACAATCCGGGCGAGGATCGCTGCGGTATGATCCTTATCCACAACCCCTTCGACGCCCCGGAAGACACCCCTGCTATCCGTGACGACCGGGACGCCGCCTCCACCCGCGGCGATAACGATCACCCCTGCCGAGACGAGGCGGGCGATCGCCTGCTCCTCCACGAGTGCGACCGGGCGCGGGGAAGGGACAACCCGCCGGTACCCGCGCCCCGGAATCTGCACCATCCGCCAGCCTTTCTCCTCCTGGAGCCGTTTCGCCTGTACGGGATCGTAGAACGGGCCGATGGGCTTTTCAGGGTTCTCAAACGCCGGATCATTGCTGTCAACCAGTGTCTGAGTGAGCACCGTTGCGACCGGGCGGTCGACCCCGGCCTCCCGGAGCGCTTCCTGCATCGACTGCTGGAGCATATACCCGATCATCCCCTGGCTCTCCGCACCGCAGATATCGAGCGGCATCGGCGGAAGAGTCTCTTCCATAAGTTCGTTCTTGAGAAGTATGCTCCCCACCTGCGGCCCGTTCCCGTGGGTGACGATGACGGTGTAACCGCTGCTCACGATCTGTGCGATATGCCGTGCCGCCTTCCTGACGTTTGCAAACTGTTCTTCAGCCGTTCCCCTCTCCCGGTGTTGCAGGATGGCGTTACCTCCAAGTGCGATCGCTACGGTTCGTTCCGGCATACCATCACCCCCGCTCCAGCACACAGGTCATACAATGGGGACCACCGTACCCCCCCGTCAGGTTCTCGATATGCAGCGGGCAGACCTCGATACCGTGCCGGGAGAACTCCTGCCCATGGGGAAAGACACACCCTTCCACATTGATTCGGCGGTAATCCTCCTCGGCGTGTTGCAAAAGCCGCCCATAACGCTCCGGATCGTGCTCCGCCTTCCGTTTCAGGTTCAGGAGCACCATCCGCATCACCTCTTCCCCCTCCACTGCAAGGATGGTCCCGTCACGGATGCAGAGGACGTTTGCAGCGTAGGAGAGCTGCTCCAGGATCGAGAGATCGATCACAGAGAACCCCTTTGACCGGATATAGTCATAGAGGGTCATCGCCTCGCCGGATGGCTCATAACCCCCGTCCGACCGATGATAGACCTCGATATGCGCCCTCTGGAGGAGGAGGGGCGAACCAAGCACCACCCCGCTTCCTGCGACGTTGAAGAAGGTGTCAAGGTGCATATCGATCATCGGATCAGGCCTGTCACCCGGGATGAGCGGATGGCAGGGTTGGTGAACGATGCCGATCTCGTCAAATCCGGGTGCGCAGTCGAGGAACTGACGTACCCCATCGCGGTTCGTCCTGTCTCCGGTGCCGATGAGAGCAAACTCACCCATCGGCATGAAATCGCCGCCCTCAAACGTCCCCGGTGCCTGAACCGTTCCGACGACCGGGATGCCGAGGATATCCCAGAGGAACCGGGTGATCTCAGGCTCTCTGGCCCGTTGCCGTTTTGCCGGCCGGCCGATGACGAGGCCACCGACAGTCACTGCCTGCTGGTCACGCATGAAGTAGAGGTTTGCAAGCGGCTCCTGCCCCGTGATCCGGACGTCCACCCCGTTGCCGGTATCCCTCCCTCCCGCATCGATGACCGGGTTCAGGAGGAGAAGAGTGAAAAAGTGTAGCGAGTCCAGGGCGTCGGCGTTCTGCTCCATACTCCGCCGGGCCTCCGCCACCTCCTTCGCACTGCCCTGAACAGCAACAAGATCGTGCGCCCAATCGACGAGCCGCCGGCGCACCGCAGGGTCGCGGTCGGCAGCATCGAGGATCGTCTCCTTGAGCCGCAATACCTGAACCCCGAACTCCTCCCTGAGTACGCGCTGGAGGGAGTCGTGCTCACACCGCGCCTTGTAACGGCTGAATGCCCTCTCATAGAGAGATGCATACGGCTCAAGCAATCCAAAAAACATCTCGATCCCGGGGCGGTGGACAGCCACCGTCCGGAGACGGTCCCACTCAGCGCACACTCCCGCCGTCATCTGGATCACTCCTCCCTCCGGAGAACAGCGAAGTAATACGCGATCATCACCCCGGCTGCTGTCGCTGCCGCGAGCACCCCGTTCACCTGCCCACCAAAGATGAAGCTGATGCCAGAAAAGACGATAAACGCAAGTATACCATAAAGAAGAAGTTTTCCATATTGATGCATTAGAGGAGATTATTCTTCCGGAAAACGGATAAATATGTCGCGGACCGGTGTCAGCATATAAAACCGTAAGGGTTATCATTTACAGAAACAATCAACAGTCAAGCCAGTATTTATCAGGCATAAGGAGGTGTTCATGTGAAGATCAGACGGTATAAACCCCCTATCTCGACGACCGTGAAACCGTTCAGAATAGCGCGGAGGCTGCAGTGCAACCCGACCTACACCCCGCTCAGGGTTGGTCCGGCGATGAACGCCGTTGTGCTCGCCGCACTCTCGGCGACATCTTCCATGTCGGGGCTGACTCTTGGTGTCTGCATACGCCTCGCAGGGCTGTGAAGTCATCCGCCAGCATTTTTTCCTTGCGCCCGGACGGTTGCCGCAAAGGCAAGAAGGGCGCTATAGATCCACGCACGGACAACCGGATCCCGGCAGGGAAAGGGAGATATGGCAGCACCGTGCATGGGGTATTCAAGGCACTGAAGCAGATGGTGAGCGATGGGAGGAGACGACATCATCGAGGTACAGGACCTTGAGCATGCATTCGGTGATTTCGCCGCGGTTCGCGGCATCAGTTTCACCGTCAGGAGAGGCGAAGTCTTCTCGTTTCTTGGCCCTAACGGCGCTGGAAAGAGCACCACCATCAATATCCTGACAACCCTCCTCCCCCTCCAGAAGGGTATGGTGCGGGTGGCGGGCTACGATGTCGCGCGCGAACCGGGGGAGGTCAGGAAGGCGATCGGCATCGTCTTCCAGGACGATGTGCTCGATAGAGACCTCACCGTTCAGGAGACGATGGAGTTTCATGGCCGCCTCTATAGCATCCCCCGGGAAGAGCGGCGAAACCGGATCGAGAACCTGCTCCGGGTCGTTGAACTTGAACCGAAACGGAACGAACGAACGAAGAACCTCTCCGGCGGCATGAAACGGCGGCTCCAGATCGCACGCGGCCTCCTGACCCGGCCGGATGTGCTCTTCCTGGATGAACCGACACAGGGGCTCGACCCCCAGACACGGTTGCGGATCTGGGATTATATCCGGCAGGTGAACAGAGCCGGGACGACGATATTTCTGACGACACACTACATGGAAGAGGCCGACATCCTCTCCGACCGGATAAGCATCATCGACCACGGCAGGATCGTCGTCTCCGGAACCCCGACCGAACTGAAGAACGCCCTCGGCGAGGATGTCGTCTACCTGGAGACCGAAGATGATAAGAAGACCAAAGATGCCCTCCACGGGATCGAGGTGATCCGGTCGGTCACGGAATCGCCTCGCGGGCTCTCGATCACGATATCGGCCGACGGGAGCCATTGTCTTCCACGGATCATCGATGCGGTGCGCGGCGCCGGGATCGGGATATCGAACGTAAACCTGAAGAAACCAACGATGGACGATGTATTCGTCCATTACACAGGGCGAGAACTTCGCGATACGAGGGCATGATCGGATGGCGTGGGAGTTCCTCACCGTCTACTGGCGGGAGATGATCAGGTTCGTCAGGTTCAGGACACAGCTCTTCTCATCGCTCCTGCAGCCGGCGATCTGGATGGCGTTCTTCGGCGTCGCGATGTCCTCGAACCTCGACCGATTCACATCGGCGATCCCGGCTCCAGACGGCGTCATCCCGGTCGGCTATCTCACCTTCATGGCCGCAGGAGTGATAGCGATGACGACCCTCTTCACGAGCCTGTTTGGGGGAATGAGCCTCCTCTTCGACAAGAACTGGGGGCTGATGCGGGAGATGCTTGCGAGCCCCATGCCCCGGACGCACATCATGTTCGGGGTCAGTCTCTCGGGGATGACAAAGTCGTTCATCCAGGTATCCATCATCATGGTCTTCGGGCTCCTCCTCGGCGTTGAGTTCTTCCCCGGGTATGCCCCTCTCCGGATCATCCTCTCGATTCTGGGCATATTCGCATTTGTCGGCATATTCTCACTTGGTTTCCTCCTCTTCTCCTCAACCATATCCATGCGTCTTGAGAGCCCGGAAGGGCTGCAGGGGATCATGACGCTCCTCACCCTGCCGCTCTTCTTCGTCTCGAACGCCCTCTATCCGATCCAGGCATTCCCGGAGTTCTTACAGGTGCTCTCGATCTACAACCCCCTGACCCACCTGGTCAACGGGATCCGGTACTTCGCACTCGGGGGAGACTTTTTCGCGGTTGGCGCCCGTTACACGTCCACCACGGCCGACGTCCTTGGATCGTTTGCGTACCTGGCGATCTTTGCAGCGGTGATGTACCTTCTTGCCCGGCGGACATTTGAGAAAGCCGTCGTTACGTAACGGCAATCCCCTGAAACCATGCAGGGACGGGAAGTATGCTCTCCCGTAACCTTTTATCCATCCCGGACAAACGTTCGAGCATCCATTGATCCGCCATGACACACCTTTTGTTCTTCACCGTCGAGGGGCTGACATGCGCTCTTCCTCTTGCCAAGACCCGGCAGGTTGTCGGCATGGTGGAACTCCAGCCGGAGATCGGCAAACGCCACAGCAGGGGCGTGGGAACCATGAACCTGCATGGCAGGATCATCCAGGTCTACTCGCTCTGGGAGCTTCTCGGGCTCTCCGCCAGACCGCCCCGCCCCACCGACATCCTCATCATCGCCAACACCTCAAAAGACTGCGTGGCCCTCTGGGTGGACGGGGTGCGGGGGGTCCGGGAGAGCCCTGTTCAACTTCCATCCGAGGACGGCACTCCCTGTTTTCCCGGCGTGTTGAGGGCGGAAGAAGAAGGGATCACCATCATCTATGATCTCGATGCGTTCCTTGCAGCGGAGAAGACCGAGCAGTGCCTCCTCCCCCCCGGTGTACCCGGAACCGATGGTGAAGGATCTCCCCACACCATAGAGAAGACCAGAAAAATTCTCGCAGAACGGGCACGGATACTCGCACAACCGGAAGAAACGAGGGATGAGACATCATTTCTGGAACTTCTCGCGTTCAGGCTCGCGGGTCAGGAATATGCTATCAAGACGCAGTATATCCGTGAAGTCTTCATCATGCATGAGATCACCCCGGTTCCCGGGGTCCCTGAATTCATAGCCGGTATATGTGCCATCAGGGGGGAGATCATCGCCATCGTCGATCTTCGCGCATTCTTCTCGATCCCAAAGCACGGCCTGACCGACCTCAACCGGATCATCGTCCTCACCGATGGGACGATGACCTTCGGAATTCTCGCAGATTACGTCACCGACATCTACATCCGATCGACCGAACAGTTCACTCCGGTAGGGCCCGAGACGACCCCGATCAAGCAACGCTACCTCCTTGGCATCACAGGGGAATCAGTACTCGTCCTCGACGCAGCGGTGATCCTCGCCGATCCTGCACTGGTGATAGATCAAACCCGGAAATAAGCAAATTTTCGCCCATTATGAGCAAATGTAGCCCGTAAGCCACATTTGTGAGACGGATCATTATTTAACCCCGAATACATATCAATCTATTAAATCGTCGTATAAGAGCGAGTGGAACGGGAGAAATATGTTTACATTTTTTTCGGACATGAAAGTCGGGACAAAGATCCTCGTCATCTGCCTGTTTCTGGCGATCATCCCGACGCTTATGCTCGGTATAGTGGCATATACGAGCTCAAGCAGTGTGATCAACGACCAGATCGAGACACTTCTCGAGACGCAGGTGCACGACGCACGGGGATGGACAAACGACGTCTATAAACTCACGCGCAATAAGGTGAACAGCGATCTCAACGTCCTCCGGGAGAACTTCTACGCCCGGGGCACTCCCGAGGTCATTGACGGAAAACTGACACTCGTGAGCAGTACCGGCAGCCCATACGTCATCAACGATAACTTCGAGATCGTCGACCAGGTGCAATCCCTGGTCGGGGGGGCGGCGACGGTCTTTCAGGTTTATGACGACCATGCAATAAGGGTCTCCACAAATGTCATAGGAACCGACGGGACAAGGGCGGTCGGGACAGAACTGACACAAAACGTCTACGACGTCGTGGTGAACCAGGGAGAGACCTACTACGGGAGCCGGGACCTCTTCGGCAAGCGCTACGTCACCGCATACGAACCGATAAAGGATAGTCAAGGAAAGACTGTCGGCGTCCTCTTCGTCGGAACAGAGGAGCAGGAGACACTCGACGTCGTCAAATCAAGCCTCAAAGATACGGTCATCGGCAAAAACGGTTACATGTTCGTCATCGACAGCACCGGACAGGTCCTCGTACACCCCTCCCTCGAGGGCGAGAACTGGGTGGATGAAGAGTTCGTCCAGGAGATGCTCCAGAAGAAGGTCGGGATCATCCGCCACCAGGTCGACGAGACGGATGTGATCGACGCCTACACCTACTACGAACCGCTCGACTGGTACATCATCTCACGCGCCAAACTCTCTGATTTCACCGGGCCGATAGATACCATCAGAAACACCATCATCGTCGTCGTTCTCGCATCCATCGCCATCGGCGTTGCTATCGCCATCCTCTTCGGCCGCTCGATATCTGAGCCCCTGCAGCAGGTCGTGCTGATGCTCAAAGAACTCCGCAACGGACACCTCTCCGCCCGGCTCAACATCCGGCGGCAGGATGAGATCGGGATCATGGCGAAGACAATGGACGAATTTGCAGTCGATCTCCAGACGAATGTCGTCGGAAACCTGAAGATGATCGCCCTCGGCGAGTACGTCCGGGAGTTCCCCATCGCCGACGAGGGCGATGAGATCCGTCCTGCACTCGCAATGATGGTCCAGTCACTCGACCACCTCCATAAAGAGACGCTCAAACTCACCGATGCTGCCAGAGCCGGTGATCTCTCCATCCGCGGTGATGAAAAGGCGTTCCGCGGCGGATATCGGATGATCATCGCCGGGTTCAACAAGACCCTTGAGTCGATCACCGAACCGGTGAACGAAGCAATGCGGCTTGCACGATTCTACGCTTCCGGCGACTTCACCGCCCGGTTCGACGAGAATATCCCGGTTGCCGGGGAGTTCGTCGCTTACCGTGATGCCCTCAACACCATCGGGATCGAACTTTCGCGGTTGATGAAACTGATCAGCGAAGAACTCTACGAGGGTGTCTCGGTCCTCTCGCTCGCATCGAATGAGATCCTGGCGGTCACGAGCCAGCTCGCCGCAGCCAGTTCCCAGACCGCCACGACGGTGAACGAGACTTCTGACTCGGTCGAGAGCGTCAGGAAGAAGACCGAGCTCGTGAACCAGAAGACGAAGGAGGTATCCGAGAAGGCAATACGAGCGCTGGAGGTATCGAAGGGCGGCCAGAAATCCGTTCGCGAGACCCTTGAAGGTATGAACCAGATCCAGCGGCAGATGGACATCGTCAGGATGAACGTCATCCGACTCTCCGAGCAGAGCCAGGCTGTAGGCGAGATCATCGCAACCGTGAACGACATATCCGAACAGTCCAACCTTCTCGCGGTGAACGCATCCATCGAGGCTGCGAAAGCCGGAGACTTCGGGAGAGGGTTCGCCGTCGTTGCAAACGAGATCCACAACCTTGCCGAGCAGTCGAAGAAGGCAACCTCGAATATACGGGTCATCCTCACCGATATCCAGCAGGGGGTCTCCTCGACCGCAGTCTCGACCGAGCAGGGGATCCGGTCGGTCGCGAACGCCGCCCAGCTGACAAGCAACGCACAGGAGGTCATCGAGGTGCTCGCCCAGTCGATAGCAGACACCTCGCAGGAGGTCATAGAGATTGCCGCCTCGATCCAGACACAGGTCTCTGGAATAGACCAGATCTCGTGTGCAATGGAGAACATCCGGGATGCCGCGCAGAAGAACCTTGAGACCACCCATAAGGCAGAGAAGACCGCCGAAGATCTGCACGAACTCGGCGCCCGCCTGAAGAGGATCACCCAGCAGTATCGGGTCTAACGCGGTCGGCCATGATCGGATCGGACGATGAATTTCGCGCCCGCCTCCTCGAGATGTTCCGCGAGGAGGCGGACGGGTACCTTGAAGTTATCACCGAAGGGTTGATCGCACTTGAGAAGAACGGGCTGGCGCCCGATCTGGTCGAGCAGGTTTATCGAACAGTCCACAGCCTGAAAGGGGCATCACGAGCGGTCAACCTCCGTGAGATCGAATCCATCTGCCAGAACATCGAGACCGTCTTTGCCCTCGTGAAGCGGGGCGAGTACACCCCCGACGTGGACGACTTCGATCTCTTCCATCGAACGATATCGGTGATAAAAAGCCTCCTTGACGGAGAAAGGCCTGATCTCTCGCCGGCGGAGATCAACGGGGCGCTCCGGGCCATCCCCGGGGGGAGAGAGACTGCCCGGAGTGCCCCGACAGAAAAACTCCGGAGCAGACCGGATCAGGTGCCCGGGGAGAGAGATACGCCTGGTACGCCGGTCAACCACAACGGCAGCTGGCAGAGGACAGACCGCAGCACAGTGCGGATTGCCGCGCACCGGCTCGACCAGCTCACCGCCGGAGCCGATAACCTCCTCACGGCCCGGCTCTTCATCAAGCAGAGGATACACGAACTCGAAGAGATGATGACCCGCTTCTCTCTCTGGCAGCGAAATCACTCCCAGACGCTCAACGATATGCAGGTCATCCGGAGGACGACTTTCGGGGAAGGGGGGGAGACGATCCCTCTCGACCTTGTTCTGCCGCTCCAGCGGGCGGTCAAGTTCCTGGAGTACAACCGGGAGTTCGTGACCAACCTGCAGCACGATCTCGCCACGCACCTGCGTTTCATGGAAAATGATCGATCCGCGCTCGAGGCAAGCACTTCCGAGATCTCCGACCTCATCCACGACGCCGTCCTGCTCCCGGCCTCAACCATACTCACCCCCTTCTCCGCGTTCGTGAGAGAGTTCTCCCGCACCTCAGGGAAACTGGTTAACCTCACGATCGAAGGAGGAGAGATCGAGGTCGACCGGCGTATCCTCGATGCCCTGAAGAACCCCATCATGCACCTCATCCGAAACAGCATCGATCACGGTATCGAGAGCCCGGAGATCAGGAGGGCGAGAGAGAAACCGGATATCGGCACCGTGCAGATCCGCGTTTTTTCCCGGTCGGGGAGCAGGGTCGGCATCGAGGTCTCCGATGACGGTGCAGGTATCGATAGCTGCGCGATCCGAAAGACCGCTGTCGAGACCGGGGTGATCTCGGCCGACGAAGATGCCCGCCTCACCGACAGCGAGGCGATCTGGCTCATCTTCCATTCAGGGATGACCACGAGCCGGATCGTCACCGACCTCTCAGGAAGGGGACTCGGACTTGCTATCGTGGAAGACGCTGTATCCCGCCTCGGGGGGAAGGTGACGATCACCTCGACCCCCGGCAGCGGGACGGCAATCACCCTGACCGTTCCGGTGAGTATGGCCACCCTCCGTGGACTGCTCGTCCGCTCTGAACGGCAGGTGTATGCCCTTCCCATGCAGCAGGTGAAACAGGTTCTCCGGGTTCACCCGGACACCCTGACCATCTCCAGAAATCGGCCGGCGATCCATCTCTCAGGGGAGATTATCGAGGTCATCCGGCTCACCGATGCCCTGGATATCCCGCCTTCAGGCCCTGTCGTGAAAGAGGACCGGCCAAAACCCATCGTCATCATCGCATACGGCGCAGGGCAGATCGCATGCATGGTCGATGAGATCATCCAGGTGCAGGAGATCGTCGTCCGGCCGCTCGGGAGTCAACTTCGCTCTGTGCGGAGGATTGACGGAGCCGTGATCCTCGGGGATGGACACCTGGCGCTCGTGCTCGATCCACTTGAACTGATCCAGGACGCACTGCAGGCAGAACGGGAGATATCGATGCCTCGACTCCCCCCGGAGATGCAACCACGGATCCTTGTCGTCGAGGATTCGGTTACATCACGTGCCCTGCTGCAGGCGATCCTTGAGGGAGCCGGATATCGGGTGGAGACCGCCGTCAACGGGGTCGATGCATTCGCAAAGCTTAAGCAGCATGCGTTTGATATAGTCGTTTCAGATGTTGATATGCCCCGGATGAACGGTTTTGCGCTCACCGAGAAGATACGGGCAGCCGGCGAACAGTTCGCCAGGCTCCAGGTGATGCTGGTCACTTCACTCGATTCACCCGAGGACCGGGAACGGGGAAGATCTGCCGGGGCAGATGCATATATCGTCAAGAAGAACTTTGAGGCAGAAGAGTTTCTCAGGATAATCCAGCACCTGACGCGCCGCCCGGAGAGGGAAAGAAAGGAGCGATGATATGGAAGGAAGACACGAAGGAAGAACGAAGATGAGCGTTCTGGTGGTAGAAGATAGCAGGACGCAGGCGGAATTCATCCGCTACGTCCTCGAGGCGGAAGGATACGACGTCACCCTGACCGCTGATGGTACCGAGGCGATGAAGAGGATGGCGATCGATATGCCCGATATCGTCCTGAGCGACATCATGATGCCCGGGATGGATGGGTATGAACTCTGCCGCCGGATCAAGCAGCAGTACCCGGATGTACCCGTCATCCTGGTCACCACCCTCTTCGATCCTGCCGACGTGCTGAAAGGGCTTGCGTCAGGGGCGGACAGTTTCATCGTCAAACCCGTCAACCCCGAGCATGTCCGCTCCCAGATCGAGTCCGTCATGCAGACGCAGGAGATGCGCGAACCGGAGGATGCTCATGGTGAACTGGATATCACCTTCGCCGGCAGCACGTATACCATCGGTGCAGGGCGGCTCAAGATCCTGAACACCCTCCTCTCGACGTATACCATCGCGGTGGCAAAGAATACCGAACTCCAGGAGGCTCAGGAGCAGCTGCACACCTTAAACGGGCAACTCCAGGAGGCCGTCGCGGATCTCTCGCACAGCAACGAGAGTCTTGCCGCCGAGAACCAGGAACGGCGCCGGGTAGAGAAGGCGCTCGCGGATGCCAACAGGAAACTCCAGCTCATGGCGAGCATCACCCGCCACGATCTCTTGAACCAGCTCGCAGCACTCGGGGGTTATCTCGATCTGGCCCAGATCCTGCGCGAACGAGAGCCCGAGAACGCGTGGCACCACGTCGAGAGTGCTGCCGGGATGGTGAGCCGGATAAACAACACGGTCCGGTTCACGGCCGAATACCAGAAGATAGGGGCGACGGCTCCGGCCTGGCAGGAGATCAGTGTACTCGTGGAGCGATCGGAGAAATACATCTCAACGGACAGCATCGCTCTCGAAAACACCGTCCCGGTGGGGGTGGAGGTCTTTGCTGACCCGCTCATCGAGAAAGTCTTCTCAAACCTCATCGAGAACGCGCTGCGCTACGGGGAGACGACCACCACCATCACCTTCAGCCTCAAACAGGATGGGGAGATGTATACCATCATCTGTGAGGATGACGGGGTCGGGATTCCCGCCGGTGAGAAGGAGAAGATCTTCACCTACGCACATGGCATGAATACCGGACTCGGCCTCTTTCTCGCCCGCGAGATCCTGGCCATAACCGGGATCACCATCCGGGAGACCGGAACCCCCGGCAGCGGAGCACGGTTTGAACTCCTCTGCCCGGCAAGAGTGATACGCGTTCCCGGCCGGTAGACCGAATGAGAAGAGACCGTAACCACAGGCGCCCCATATGAACATAACTGACATTCAGACTGCGTTTGTTGCCGATACACGCAACCGCACTGCAATCATCGCCGGGCTGGCCGTGCTGACCCTCGGGGGGAACCTGCTTGCGATGGCCGTCGGCGCACCGGAAGGACTCCTCCCCCTCCCCGCCCTCCCGCTCACCATCCCGATCATCCTTGCAGGCTACTGGTACCCACGGCGCGGCCTCCTCTTCGCCGCCTGTTTCGCGGCCATCTACGCTGTGACGACCACCCTCCTCTCTCCACCGAGTTCATACCTCATCTATACCACCCTCCTGCGTGCAATCCTCCTCGTCCTCATCGGTGGCGTGGTCGCGTTCCTTGCAACGAAACTCCGTGAATCCGAACAACAGATGAACCAGATCATCGAATTTCTTCCCGACGCGACCTTCGCCATCGACCGCGAGGGGAGGGTCATCGCCTGGAACCGCGCGATCGAGAAGATGACCGGGGTGCAGAAAGAGGCCATACTCGGCCGGGGAGATTACGAGTATGCCATACCGTTCTATGGCGAACCGCGACCGCTGCTTGCGAACCGGGTTCTCGAGGGCGAACCCGGGACCGGGCACTCACCGGTCACAAAAAATGGTGATGCCCTTGTTTCAGAGGTCTACACCCCCCACCTCAGGGGCGGGCGGGGAGCACACATCAGGTTCACGGCGACCGCGCTCCTCGACAGGAGCGAGAGGGTCACCGGGGCAATCGAGTCCATCCGGGACGTCAACGATGAGGTCATGACGGAGGTCGCGCTGCAGAACGCCAGCCGTCAGCTCAACATCCTCACGGGGATCCTGCGTACCGATCTCGCAAACCATCTTGCAGTCCTGTACGGACACCTCTCCCTTGGTGTGATGAAGTTTGACGACCCCGAGATACTCTCCTTCATCAATGATTTAAACGATGCCGCAAACGGGATCCGCCGGAGGATCGAGATCTCACGCGAGTTCCGCGACATCGGGACATCGCCGCCGGCATGGATCCCCGTGCAGCAGACCATCCGGAAGGTGGCCGCCACCCTCTCTTTCGGGGGCGTCACCCTTGATGCATGGACGGAACGCCTCGAGATATTTGCCGATCCCCATCTCGCGACGGTCTTCACCCACCTCTTTGAGAACTCGCTCGCACCGGAGACGAAAGCAAGCAGGATCGTCGTCACCTACCAGCTGCGTCCTGAGGGGTGTGCGATCATCGTCGAGGATGATGGAACCGGTATACCCGGCGCAGAGAAAAAAAATCTTTTCGTACAGAAGACAGAGAGTTACGGGCACGGGCTCTTTCTCGCCCACGAGATACTTGCCATAACCGGGATCGCCATCTGCGAGACGGGGGCGTTCGGAACGGGAGCGAGATTCGAGATTCTGGTGCCGTCAGAAGGGTACAGGATTGTCTGAGGTGAGGGGTATGACACCGGGTGTTCTTTCGAGAGGGGGTACTGGGCTGGAAGGAGGCCGACTGGAGGTGCGCGAACTGAGAAGTGCGGAATTTCCCCGTGCGGACGAGGTCTGGCGGGATTACCGCGGCATGACCGGCGATCCTGCACGCGACCGGATCTTTGCAACCCTCCTTGCAGGGCAGATCGTCTCCCTCGCCCGGTGCAGGAGACACCCCGAAGGTCTCGAGGTCGACGGCATCTTCACGCCCGATAACTTCCGCAAAAGAGGATATGCACACAGAACACTGGCCGCCCTGGTCATGGCCTGCCACAACGACGACCTCTACATGTACGCGGTCGAGGGCCTTGCCGGGTTTTACGCAGGGTTCGGGTTCATATCGATACCCGAACGCAACCTTCCCTCCGGGATCCGGGAGCGCTACACCTGGGCCGCGGGGAACATGGAAGGCGCCGAAGTCCGGCCGATGTTCAGGAGAGCCGGGCTGTAGACCCGGCACTCTGCTAGAGTGTTCGCGTCCCTCCGCCAGGGGATCAGGTGCGGGCGGACGGTCTCATGCCCCGCCGCCACGTTCCTCGAAGTAGTGTAACGCCTCAGGGACCTGTTCCCTGATCATCCGCAGGAAGTAGTTCGTGAGGACGGGATCAGCCACCAGGAACGAGTGCTGCATTGCCCGTTCGGTATCCTGGGTGAGCCCGCCCCGTTCGTCAATCTCCGCCCTGATAGTGTTGATGGCGTTGTCAACGTCCTGTTCACTCTCCCACTTCAGCACCGATATCGTTCGCGCCATTGCTCTTCACCTCACAGTGCCGCCGTATAGGTGGGAGGTTCTATTTCAGGTTAACCCTCAACGACCGAAAAAAAGGTCAGACGCCCTCCTGATCGAGAGGCGTTTTTTCGGCCTTCTCGCCGACGAGTGCGCTGTTTCCAGCAGGATCCTCAAGTATGAGTGTGAAGGGGAAGGCCACCTCCCGTGCAGCGGCGATCGCCTCCATCACCCGGAGTGCGGCCGCCCGTTCATCCTCGCTCTCGGGGTTTGCGAGGACAGTCTCCACCGCCTGCTCGAAACGGTAGAGGATACCCTCGATATTGGTGACGAAACCCTCACAGGCGGTGCCGGGCTCGACCACGAGACCGAGTTCAGGGATCTCGATCCTCCCTGTCGTGCTCCGCGCCACCCGGGTGGTGAGATCGCCGGGCTCCTCCACCCGCACCGTCCACCTGGCCGGATCACCCTCGCCGAGGATGATGGTGTCGGTGTGCCGGTAACCGCAGGCATCGCAGGCGATGGAGACTAGCAGAAGGTCGGGAAAGTGGGGGATCTCAAGATGGTGATGGACGATCTGGATCTCGCTCCCGCAGGCGGGGCAGGTTCCCGGATGGGATTCCTGCACTAAAAGCCCCCGCCGATCTTCTCGCGGGAGACCTTGACGGACATGGGCGTGATGACGACGTACTTCTGCTCGCCGAGGCCGACGATATCGCCGTTCACATCCTTTGCCACATCGCGGAGATCCTTCAAGACCCGCTCGAACGTCACTTTATCCATCTTTAGCCGCCCGATATCGACGATGACGATGTTGCCGTTGTAAACCTCATCCTTGACACGGGGGGTGTCCTTGAGATCAGCGATCGTGGCGATCTTGATGTACATGGATGCCGGAACCTCCTCACTTGATCCCTCATAGGAGGCGAGATCGAGTTCCATGTAGTCCTCTTCGTTTCGTACCTGATTTTTGCCGAGGATGCTGCCAAAGAGTTTTTTAACCATAGAAAAATTGGGGAATGAATTTTATTTAATAGTATCCATTATTTCCTCCCTCAGATCTCCAGGTTCCAGAGATCATCCCCGACATAATGGACATTTTTAATGGCCTTCCCCTTCTCCTGCCGCTCCATATCGGCTGCATCAAAGAGGGCAATCCCCACGGCAAGCGGTTTTCCGTGCCGTTCCTCGACGACCTGCACCGGACGCCCCACACGGACATCCGGTGAGATCGATACAATCCCGGGGCGCATGACATCCGCGCCGTTTGCAACGAACCCAACCGCACCGGTATCGACCACCACCCGCCGCTCGGATATTGGATGCTCGATGAGTCCTCGCAGGGTCGGAAAGCCCCAGGCTTCGGTTCCCATCAGGAGAGGCTTTTTGTTGACAAGGTAGATCTCGACAGAGGCGTCCGTCTCCACCCGCTCGATCCGGTCGGACCGGAAGAGGTCGGCCGAACTCCCGATCTCATCAGTAAGTCTCCTGAGAAGATCGCTTATCTGTGATTTCCGGATGACATGTCGTTTTTTTACAGTAATTTTTGGCATGTGTCGAAACCTCGGGGCGCGCCTACTCTCGCGCAGCAACGCGGTTATATTTAAGTAGCTTCCTCACTCAAATATATTACTCCAGAATGGACGGCAAAGGGTAATCATATGGCGCCAAGACCGTTGGATATTTTAGATCAGGTATTGAATCGTCAGCCCGTCATCATCAGCCTGAAAGGTGGAAGAGAGATCCGGGGGATCCTCCAGGGATACGACGTTCACATGAATCTGGTATTGGACAGAGCAGAAGAAGTAGTGGACGGCGCGGCGCAGAAACTCGGCACGTTGATCGTTCGCGGTGACAATGTTATCTACATTACCCCTTCAGTTGAATAACGTTAGGTGAAAGAAGATGTCAAAAGGCACACCATCAATGGGCAAACGGCAGAAACGCACTCACATCACCTGCAGGCGATGCGGCAAGACTTCATTCCATGCACAGCACAAAGTCTGCGCGTCATGCGGATTCGGCAGAAGCCGGAAGATCCGCAGTTTCCGCTGGACAGAGAAGAAAGCAAAGGTACCGACGCATTAGAGTTGCATCATGTGTGGTATCGTTGGCATCGTCGATGCTGGCGGTGTCTCGTTTCCGCTGTACTACACCCTGTACGCTCTCCAGCACCGGGGGCAGGAGAGCGCAGGGATATCTACTTTTGAAGGCACTGCCCTGTACACGCACAAGGCCCAGGGGCTCGTTGCCGAGGTCTTCAGCGGTGATACCCTTCAGGGGTTACCCGGAAATGCCGGGATAGGTCATGTCCGCTACCCAACGGCCAGATCAAAGGTTCCGGATAGTGTCCAGCCGTTCAACTTCAAGTACCGGGGGCTCAATCTCTCGATCGCCCACGACGGCAGCCTGGTCAACACATCCGAACTCAGGGAGGAATACGAGCGCCGAGGGCAGATCTTCTGTACAACGGCCGACACCGAGATCATGGGAAGCATCATCGCCGACGCACTCCGGACCTCTAAGAGTATGGAGGACGCCGTCCTGCTCTGCATGCGGCGTCTGCGCGGCTCCTATGCTGCTGTAGCGCTCCTGAACAATACCATCTACGCCTTCCGTGATCCGCTCGGCATCAAACCGCTCTGTATCGGAAAGATCGACCACGGCTACATCGTTGCATCGGAGAGCGTGGCGATCGATGCGCTGAACGGCACGTTCATCCGTGATGTTCTGCCGGGCGAACTCATACGCATCGATGAGAACGGACTCTCCTCTACCCAGATCGCAACCGCGAACCGTAAGGCGCACTGCATCTTTGAGTATATCTACTTCGCCCGCGCCGACTCGATCATCGACGGGACGCTGGTCTACGATGTGCGGCGCCGGATCGGGCAGAAACTCTACGATGTTGCACCGGTTGGTGCAAATACCGTCTGTCCGGTTCCCGACTCGGGCATCGCCTACGCCGCCGGGTATGCCGAACGCTCAGGCATACCGTTCGTCGAAGGGCTGATGAAGAACCGTTACATGGGCAGGACGTTCATCATGCCGACCCAGCAGCAGCGGGAGCGGGCGGTCAGGATCAAACTCAACACCGTCCGGGGAAACCTGAAGGACAAAAAGGTCGTCCTCGTCGACGACAGTGTCGTCCGGGGAACGACGTCGCGGCGGATCGTGAACATGATCCAGGAGGCAGGCGCAGAAGAGGTCCACCTCCGGGTCGGCTCCCCGCCGATAGTCTCCCCCTGCTACCTCGGGGTGGATATGCCCACCCGCACCGAACTGATCGCAAGCGGTAAAAAAGTCGAAGAAGTGCGCAAAAGCATCGGTGCGACGTCACTCACCTACATACCGATCGAGGATCTGGTGGAGGCGATCGGGTGCGGAAAACAAAACCTCTGCACCGGGTGTTTGACCGGGTGCTACCCGGTGGAGATCAACGGAGAGCGGTGCTCCCGCTACATCGTGAATTATATGGCCGGAACCCACCAATCTGACTTCTCGACCTTCAAAACCGGGAAAGAGAAGATATAGACTGTCTGCTCCAGAACCCGACCACCTATTTTTCTGCGCCGGAACTCTCCTGACCGTACCACTCTGAACCCGGGTGGACAGGGGGCAGAACTACCCTATGCGCGAACGGGAAGCGATGATCCGGTTTCCCGGGAAAGCCGGGCATATTAACGGCGTAACGGGGTTGTGCGCTGCCTTTCTGCCTGAACACAAGGAATGAGCGATGAAACGATCTCCCGGACGGATATGTACTCAACCCGGGGAATTATACAACAGAAGAGGAAAACACGTGCAAAAACGCGAGAATTTTTCTCATAGCGAGGGATGGATTTGAACCATCGGTCTACGGGTTATGAGCCCGCCGGGATTTCCTGACTACCCCACCTCGCTTCTGGACTGTGAGGTATATAGATTGATTCTCAAGAGATATATATCTTTGTGCAGGAGGGAGCCGATGCAGGCGCCAGGTTCCGGTACCCGGCGCAAAGCCAACCATTTAATATGATCAGACGGCGTATCCCCGTCGTATGGAAGGAGAAAGGCCGCTTGATGATGAACTCCAGCGCCTCAGGGAGGAACGCCTCCGGAAGCTCGAGGAGAAGTTCACGGGAACGCCCGGCGGGGGCGTCATCGAGATCGCGGACGGCATGTTCCAGAATATCCTGCAGGAACATCCCGCTCTGGTCATCGATGTCTGGGCGGAATGGTGCGGCCCCTGCCGGATGGTGGCCCCGGTCATCGAGGATCTTGCGCGTGACCTCGCCGGCAGGGTGACGTTTGGTAAGTGTGACGTCGACCAGAATCCCCGGATAGCAGCGAGTTTCAGCATAACAGCGATACCCACACTCCTGTTCTTCGCAAACGGCATGCTGATCGACCGGGTGGTCGGCGCACTCCCGAAAGAAGCCATCAAGACACGGGTCATGCGGGCGTTCGGTGCCGGTTAGAGGGACGTCCCCCGTCGGCGCCGAAGCCATCCGGAGAGGCGGGCAGCCATGATGAAATCGTTTTTTGAGAGCCCGCCGATGGCGTAGGTATACCAGGCGACATCCACAAATCGACCTGCGTGGATACCGATGTCCGGGAGATGCTTCTCTCGCGCAGCAAACCCGGCGACCTCGGTGAAGAACGCCATCGCCTCATCAAACCCTTTGCAGGCAAACCGGGCGGTGAGCCGCCCATCCTCAAACGACCAGTCCGGGATCTCCGGCAGGAGGGTAGCGATCTCCCGCCGGGTCAGCGGTGCCGTATCCGCGACATCCGGAATGATAGCCTCAGACGAAAGATCCATACTGATCCCTCACCGGAGAGAGTGAAAAAGGTTATTCTTCAGAGGAGCATCCGTTCTCCCCCGGGTGCCGCCTTAGACCTCGATCAGCCGGTATGTCTCTTCTCCGAGACCGAGTTCGGCGGCATAGGTGATCTGGTACCGGCCGTCCGTGTAATCCCAGATCCCCCTGAACTTGTCTTCCCCCGGGGCAAAGTTCCCGGTAAGCTGCGTCCGGGAGAACCCCTGTTCGCTGTTGACGAGGTCGAAGCTCGCGTGGTCGATAGCGACCGGGTCGGTGGAGGCGAGGATGCCGATGTCGGGGACGACGGCTGCATCGCTCCAGGGGACGCAGTCGCAATCCGGGGTGATGCCGATGAGGAAGTTGATGTAGCCGACCCGCCCGGGCTTATCGTGAACCGCGCCGAGGGCGTACTCACAGAGGCGCTCGATGAACGGCCGGATCTCCGTCGTCCA
>JAAZGM010000074.1 GCA_012511245.1 Methanomicrobiales archaeon
CGTCGAGTATGATCACGCTTCGAGAGAGGTTATGGATCTTCCGGCATCTCGATCGTTTGTTCGAGAAGAGCGATTCAAAGAACTGGACGTTTGTCGTTACGGTGATCGGTACGTCCCAGTTCTCGGCCGAGAGTTTGAGGTACTGCTCCAGAGATTCGACATCATCGTCGGATACGGTGCTGGGATCGAAATTGCTGTGGTGTTCCAGCACGTTCCGGCTCCCGAAGATCTTCCTGAACACGGCGGCATTCTGCTCGATGATGCTTGTGTAGGGGATGACGTAGAAGATTCTCTCCAGGCCGTGACGCTGTACGTGCTCAAGCGCAAACGCCATCGACGAGAGCGTCTTCCCCCCGCCGGTCGGAACGGTCAGGGTAAACATCTGCTGAGGGAGGGCAGCCATCTCTCTGCACTGCTCGAAGATCCCTCTCCTCTGCCTGTTGATCGGGGTCTCCTCGGCACCGGAGAGGAGGGTGACCATATGTTCGTCGAATTTCCGGGACAGGGTTTCAAACGATTCGTACCTCCTCCGAACAGAGGCTGCAGCAGGATCCGAAAACGCTTCCGCATCGAGAGAGTCTGCATCGACAAGGCACGAGTAGAGCATGCGTGTATAGAAGGCTATCGTAAACCCCGCTCTCTTCTGCACCGGCCGTACAGTCGGGCGGAATCCAGCAAGGTCTGGGGCCTGGATCTCATCCCGATAGGCCGAGTAGTCCGGCAGAAACCTGTTTCCCAGGCGTTCCTCAAGTCCACTCTCACTACTGCCGTAGTTTAGCAGGCCGCCGTGATGCCCGGTGATAATGTACTCGAGAATTCGGCTGAACTGTTTTGGATAGAATGCTCTCGCTTCCCGTGCACCGGCGGTCGAGTGGTCGACCCGGATACGAGCTCCTTCCAAGCGCCGCTGAAAATCGACAGAGTACTTTCCGACATCATGCAGCAGACCTCCGGCATAGGCGATATCGCTGGCGTGGAATGTGTCCGCAAAATCCGATGCGATATCGGCAACATTCTGGAGGTGGACGCTGAGCAGTTGCCAGTCCTGCTTATTGGGAGCATCTGTGGAGTGAGCATAGTAGATAGGGTCGGCCATCGATCTAACAATTCAATACAGGGTGGATAAACTTAGTCATTCATGTCCGCCCCACCTAGTCGCCCCTATACCAAAAAGATTAGATCTCCCGCAAGGCCGCCTGATCACCCTCTGCCGGGGTTCGGTGCCCGGGAACGGCCTGCCCTGCCGACGTCGCCCGTCACGACCGCACCAATGCCCGGTCGATCGCAAACCCCTCGATGTCTCCCGCGCTCATGCCGCCGCCCCCGCGCCGCAGACCGCGGTCCCGGCGGCCGGCCGGGTCCGATCGTTGTGGGTCACCCATGTCCCACAAATATTTTTGTGGGTCATATATACCTTTTTGTGACCCACAAATTCTGTTGCGGATCGTAGATGACCCACAACTGCTTTCCGGGATCGGGTTTGTGTATATCGGATCAGGGTTTTGATACACACAAATCTGTTTGCTGGTACCAGAATACTCACAACCGGTCCCCCTCGGTGATGGCGATCAAGCGCGAGAAGACGTAGGTCGTGGCACGCCGTCCCCCGCCCTCTGTAAGGGCGGTAATAATATCCTGCTCCCGGAGTTGCTGGAGGAGCCGGTTTGCCGTCTTCTTCGGTATCCCGGTCTGCTCGTAAAACTCGGACGGGATGAATATCGGCGTCTTAAAGAGCGCATCGAGCGCGGCGACCGCATACTGCGACCGGGTCACCTCCGGCACCGTCTGCTTCATCTCGTCGTAAAGGTCGAGGATTGCCGTTGCTTTCCGGCCGTTCGCCCCCGCC
>JAAZGM010000075.1 GCA_012511245.1 Methanomicrobiales archaeon
ACTGTTGGAGTCACTGTTGGAGTCACTGTTGGTGTTGGGGTAGGTTCTACCGATCCTTCTCCGAAGGCGTAAAAACGGTTGTTCTCGGCACCGATGTAGAGGATACCGTCTGATATCGCGGGCGAGGAGGTAAAGAACGCGACGAACGTGCCGTCACCCGGTGCCTTGAGGGTGTATGACCAGACCTCTTCGCCGGTCCCGGCATCCACCGCATACAGGGTTCCGGTCTTCTCGTTCGTCGCGGCATAGACGAGGTTCCCGGCAACGATCGGGGAGACGTCCACTTTCGCACTCGGGAAATTCCAGAGTGGAGTTCCGGTCATGGCGTTGTAGGCGTAAAGGCCGTGGAAAGAGCCTGCGATGACGGTTCCACCTGCAACAACCGGTGTCGAGAGTGTCCCACTGAGGTTCGTGCTCCAGATCTCAACCCCCATGCTCGCATCGAGGGCGTAGAGGCGCTCGACCGTCGTCACATAGACCTTCCCATCGCCGATGACCGGTGTCGACTTCACGGCGGCCGGGAGGACGGTGCTCCATATGTCGGTGTGGGTGATGGTATCGATGCAGAAGAGGCTGCTTTTGTTTCCTGCGATGAAGATCTTCCCGCCCGCGGCTGCAGGAGAGGTGAAGCCACCGATGGCTCCGTTGGTGGGAAATGACCATAATTCGTTGCCGTCAGGTGCGAAAGCATGCAGTACGCCGTCTGAAGCTGAGAGGGTGTAGACCGTTCCCTCGTAAACGAGGGGTGATGACGAGAGACCGTTATAGTCGGTGGTGTCGATCCGGTCGCTCCTCCAGAGCGTCCCCCCCGTCTCCTCATCGACGCAGTAGAGTCGCCCGTCGGTCCCGCCGAGATAGACCTGACCGTCTGCGATGGCGACGCCGGAGACTGAGCCGACTGTAGCACCACCAAGATCGTTCGTCCAGAGCACCGCCCCGGTGGTGGCACTATAGCAGATAAGCCCCATCGGGTCATTGTCATAGAGGTCCATATCCGGCCAGGTCGTGACGAAGACCTTTCCGTTATGCACCCCCGGTGAACCATCGGCCCATTCAGCGGTTTCCATCACCCAGAGGGTGGCATTTGTCAGCGGCCCATCCTGCGGAACGTAGCCCGTTCGTTGCGCGTCGTGGTGAAACATCGGGTACGATGCGCTTGCCGCGCTAACAAGCATGAATGAGAGCAGGATAATTCCAATGCTGATCAGGGGTCGATTTAATCTCATCAGGGTAGTATGATTTAGTTATAGTAATAAAACTTTACAAATCACATTTGATATAAAACAATCTTATTTTTATCTGCTGGCCGACCTCTTCTCAGGTTCTCTGGTTCCGGTACGCTGTTTATGGTTATTTCCAGGCAGTTTGGGCGAATTAGATCAGAAAAAAAGTGGAGGTGGTCTGCCAGCCCGTTAGCCTGGATGGCAGGGCGCGCGTTATGTCTATCCTGAAGGATATACTTGCCATGTCGTAGCGTTATCGCTCTATTCCTTCTTTCTGATCAGAAAGACGATGAACAGTGCACTGATGAGAACTATCGCACCGAACCCCGGCGACCGGGCCGCCCCGCCCTCTTCCGGTGCACCTGCTCTGGTGGTTCCCGGGTTGAGGTAGCCCGCTACCTCTTCCAGCGCATCAACGATTCGGGGGCTTCCACGGCTGACGACATCCGCATCGATGACATAGATGCGCCCATCCCTGACCGCATCGAGCCTCTGGAGGCGGGGCTCGTGTATGATATAGTTGTATATGGCGTCGTACTCGTCCCTGTCCATGCCGCTCCCTGAACTGACCAGGATGTAGTCGGGGTTTGCGGTGATGAACTCTTCCTGACTGACGATGCTCCAGCCGTTGACCGAACCAAACGCATTGGTTCCACCCGCCATCGTGATCACCTCGTTCTGGAACGTCCCGCTGCCGCAGATCCAGAGCGGGTCGTGCCAGATGACGTGGGCGACGGATGGACGCCCGTCATGGTTCTCGGTCGTCGTCCCGGCAACGGTCTCAACACGTGCCTGGAGTCCCTCGATGAGTGTTGAGGCTTCTTCTTCCTGCCCGGTCGCCCTCCCGACAAGTTCGATATCGTGCAGGACGTCATCGATCGTCTGCGGGTCGAGGATGACGACGGTCATACCGAGCGTTCGCAGGCGGTTGATGACCTCTTCGCTGTTCGCAGGTGCGGCGAAGATCAGATCGGGTTCTATAGCAATCACTCTCTCGATGCTGACGGTGCTGAAGCCGCCGATTTTCGGTTTATCGGCTGCTGCCAAAGGATAGTCGCAGCGTTCGGTGACGGCGGCGATGCGTTCCTCAAGCCCGAGAGCATACAGGATCTCCGTGTTCGAGGGTGCAAGCGAAACGATCCTCTGCGGCTCTCCGCGGACGACGATGGTCTTTCTGGCATCATCGATCACCGTGACGGTCATCTTGTCGTCAGAATCCAGATGTGATGCGCTTACCGTGCCGACAACGATGATCGATACGATGAACACCGCGAGGGCGAGCGAGAGCAATCTGTTCCACATCATTGCATGTATATTTGGTACAAAAATCATAATACGTTACTCTGTGCCGCTCTGTATACGGATTCCGGAGAGACTGTGCACTCCCGGAGACCATGCCCTGCCAGGATTCGGCACGGCAATAGCGAAACGAAACCTCCTATCCCGGTTCCTCCCCTGCAAGGATTGCAATCGGAGTGCTGGTATACCTAACAACCTATATATATGTGATAGGCCTGTATTGCTCCGGGTGAGAACTATGAACGCTATGGGATATGCAAGCCTGGCACCCGAGCAGGTGAAGAAAATGCAGAAGTACGAAGAAGAACTCGGCGTAACGCTCCTTGCGTATGAGATGCCCGCATACTCGAAGTTGAACGAGGAGGGCCTCAAGCGGATCCAGGCGCTCGAAAAGGAGCTGAACCTATCGCTTGTTGCCTACAATGTTTGATCGAGGCATCTGTCCCATATTTTTGTTATATCAGGGTGGGTCAGGCCTGGTTTTTTAGAGCCAGCCGGATCTCCCCGATCCTCTCCACGGGAATAGCCCCCCGGTCAAGCAACCTCTGGATGATTTCCCTGGCCTCCCCGCCGGTATAATCCGGGAAAGGGCAGTTACCACTACTGTTCAGGAAGATAACGGGTTTATCCGAATAACTCTCCAGTATCCTGATATTCTCGATGTTCCCCTGCCCGATGGGCATGGCGGTGACGATGACGGTGTGCGCGGCATCAATGCATCGCTCAAGTCTGCTCCGGGCATCGGGAGAGATCGCGCTGAACGGCGCTTCGACGACGCAGGGGATCTTCAGTGCCGTTGCGGTCGCATAATCGGTATCGAGGACCGCAAGCACACCGGCACTCACCTGGAACCCTTCTTTATGGAGGGCATAGAGGAGATCTGACCCGGTACCGCCGCCGCAGATGACGTGTATGCGCCGCTCCGGCCGATCATGTGCGGCGTGTTCGTATGTCGGGAGAATATATGGTTTTCCCGTTATTGGATGGAGTTTTACCAGTGCGTCGATCCCATATACCTCCTTGAGCGACTCCCGGGTCAGCACCTCCCCGGGCTTGCCGACGGCAACGATCTTCTTCTCTTTGAGCATGATCAGCCGGTCGCAGTAGTATGCTGCCAGATTGAGGTCATGAAAGACGCTGATTACCGTTATCTCCCCGGTGAGACCTCGGATTATGTTGAGAATCTCGATCTGGTGGCTGATATCGAGGTTCGATGTCGCTTCATCGAGGAGCAGGATCTTCGGCTCCTGTGCGAGCGCCCGGGCGATGAGCACCCGCTGCCGTTCGCCGCCACTGATCTCACGGACCGATGACCCGGCGAGATGCGCAACGTTTGCGAGGTGCATGGCGCGATCGCAGATCTCAAGATCCCGGACGGTCTCGGAGGCGAATCTTCCGACATGGGGGTGCCTCCCCATCATGATGATCTCCCATACGGTGTAATCGAAATTGATCGAGATGTCCTGTGGTACAACGGCGATCTGTTGCGCCAGGTCCCGGAAACCGAAGGTCGCGAGGTTCTGGTCGTTGAGGCGGACCTCCCCGGAATCCGGAGCGACGATCCGGCTTATCGTTTTGATCA
>JAAZGM010000010.1 GCA_012511245.1 Methanomicrobiales archaeon
CTGGCTGTTTTCGCAATAACGTCAACCTTGTACTCGAACTTGATAACCGGCATATCAGAGGTTGTTCCTGCTGAAGATCCGGGTGTGGTGATGATGGTGATCAGTTCGCCTTTCTCATCCCCTCCTCAGAATGAAGTTCGATTGCCTCTAAGATATCATCGATGAGATCTCCGACAGTTTCTCCCTGAGGTCATCCCAAAAAAGGTCTCCGAACCCCAGGTATACCCTGATCGGAGCCATTAATTCTCAGGTATCCACCATCTGAGCCAGGGGGATGAAACGGCTTCCCACTGGATATCGCCACGCGGGGGAGAGTCCGGGAGGGGGGTGTCCCCCTCCCGGTAACAGCGTTCTGGGATAACTTCATCCATACCCCAAAATACAGGCAACGCGGGGATATGAAACTCCCGAGAATCACCGGGGAGAAGGCAATCAAGACATAGAAGAAAGCTGGCTTCGAGGTGGTTGGTATCCGGGGCAGCCACCACTATCTTCACCATCCCCGGCACGGCACCATCGTCACCGTTCCCGTGCACTCTAAAAAGATCCTTGCGCCAGAGACGCTTCAGGCGATTCTTTTCCAGGCCGGAATCTCACCTGAAGAGTTCCAGAACCTCCTGTAACAGATCATGCCCGACCCGGGCAGAAATTCCTGACGTTGCTCCTCAGTCTGGCGCGCAACGTCACGTGTGGACCATCGTGGTGCCTGCCCGGGGCAACCGGACGGCCGGCACACACTCCGCATGAGCCAGCCTCGGGGATACAGGGGATCCCCGGAGAGTCTGAAGCAGGAATCCCGCCCCAAGCCGTACCCCTTAATTACCGCTCGCTCCCAAGATCAACGTACGACCTATGGCCCTCGCTGCATTGAAAGATCATAAGACCGCCCTCACCGCCGCCGCACTCCTCATCTTCATGCTCGTGGCGGTTCTCACCCGCGCGATCCCCCACGCCGTGCTCGTAGACGGCTCGTTCACGAGCCTCATCGGCACCGACGCCTGGTACAACCTCCGCCAGGTCGAGGTGATGGTGGCGAACTACCCCGGCTACGCCTGGTTCGACCCGATGACCGCCTACCCGACAGGGAAAGAGATCGCGTGGGGACCGCTCTTCCCGTTCATCGCCGCCACCCTCTGCATCGTCGCCGGGGCGGTGACCCGGCCCGAGATCGTGTATATCGCCGCATGGGTCCCCCCGCTCCTCGCGGCCGCCGTCGTCCCGGTCGTCTATCTCACCGGGAAGACAATCGCCGACAGGACGACGGGGCTCGTCGCCGCCGGGCTCATCGCGATCGTCTCGGCCTCGTTCTTCGCGCGGTCGATCTTCGGGTTCGTCGACCACCACGTCGCGGAGACCCTCTTCTCCACCCTCTTCTGCCTCGCCTACATCACCGCGCTCGCGTATGCCGCCCGGCACCCGGTATCGCTCCGGGAACCTAAAACCATCCTCCCCGTCGCGCTCCTCGGCCTCGGCGCCGGGGCCGCCTACCTCCTCGGCCTCCTCGTCATGCCGACGATCATCCTCTTCGCGCTCATCGCCGGGGTCTTCACGGTGCTCCAGGCCGTCCGGAACTACATCGACGGCACCGGGCCGGAAGGGCTCCTCGTCGTGAACGCCGTCACGTTCGCTGTGCCGGCGGTCTTCCTGCCCCTATCCGGGTTCATGGTCGACGGGATGTCGCTCTCGCTCTACTCCGTCGCCCACGTCTACGCCTACCTCCTCCTGATCGCCGC